>CAJQNH010000026.1 GCA_905479615.1 uncultured Eudoraea sp. | reverse complement strand
TTATCAGTAACACGCCTTATTTTAGCCCCATGAGCTAAAGATATACTGTCTGTTAGTGGAAGGGCACTAATATTACAAAATTTAACTGCTCCGTCCGGGCCTTTTTCAGTTATAGCCTGCACTAATTTCTTGCCTAATGCACCCTTTGCAACGGCCGCGTACTTCTGTCCCAATTTCTTATATTTTTCAAGGGTGTCTATGGATACTTTTCCCATATGCTTACACTGCCCCTTACCTTTACCCTTACAATTCCCGGAACATTCCCCCATTTCCTTTCTTTTCGCACTTCCTTTTCCTTTCCCCTGCCACTTGCCCCTATGCGATTGGAACCAATCTGGCTTATCAATATCATTATCATATAGATATTCCGCAATTTGTAAAACTGTCTCTTCAGGAAACGACTGATACGGCATTATTCCAAATTTCTTTAAGGCCCCGGGCATTCTTGAATTCTTCTCACTGGGATTTTTTACCCAGTGCATAATATCCTTTACAAATTGCTCCCTGGAGGTTGTCTCTTTAAGATAGTGTTGCTTAATTGTGATCATTGGGGGAGCTATCAACTCGTTATGGGCTGTCTTAGGGTTATGACAGGTGTAACAATCTTTTTCCAATAAAACTTTTCCAGGGTGAGATTCATCAGCTAATAAATCAATTCCTGAAGTTTTATCAATGGTTTGAATGGCAGTTTTAGGCGAGTCTTTACATGAGTTTAAGAATAAAAATATCGAAATAAACAATAGGTAATATTTCATTATTTTGACATTTTACCGCTGGCACAACTAAAAAATGAACGTACTTTAGCAGGTGCGCTATTTTTATACTCAATAGAAGGATATCCCAGTGCTTTTAGTTTATCCTTGACTAACATGGCATCATCCACATTTTCGCAGGTAAAATGAACTGTGGCCGTTTCTGTATCCACATCAATGTCTGAAAGATGGTTCATTTCCGATAATTTACCAGTGATGGTTTTTGCACAACCGTCACACTTTAGGTTTTGAACTATTACTGAGGCCTTCATAATTTATTTTGTCTTGTTTGAATATCTACATTGCTATTGCCATCTCAGAATTCCTCCTTTTAGATCATAAATTTTTTCAAATCCCATCTCGATAAGTCTTCTTGCCGCCTTTTGACTTCTGTTTCCAGAATGGCAATAGAGGTAAACTGGTTTATCTTTTTGCAATTTTTCAAACGATTTTTGAAAATCAACTTTATCAAAGAAGTCAATATTAATGGCCTTTCCAATGTGCCACCGTTTATATTCTTTGGCTGTTCTAACATCCACCAACTGAATTTTCGGGTCTGTAATAGCCTCTTTATATTTTGAGACCTCTAAAACCTCAAATTTATCTGATTGTTCGGCTTTTGACCCGAATAGTGTTTTAAATAATGACATTAGTATATATCTTTTTATTAAATATTAAAGTTCTGGTTAAAGGGAACGACCAAAAATAATTTGGTCATTCCCGTAACAATCAACCAAAACAAACTTTAAAACAAATTTCTATAACATGGTTGTCGGACATATATAATCCGATTTCTCAACCTTTGTTTTCTTAATTTCATCAAAACCATCTGCGACATCAACGAAATCTTCCCATCCTCGTTGCATTAATATTGATGCAGCGATCATACTTCTGTAACCTCCTTCACAATAAAGCACAAAGGGTTTATCTATTGGAAATTGAGAAAGGTGTTGATTTAATTCATTTAAAGGAACATTAATCGCACCAATAACATGTTCAGAATCAAATTCACTTTTTTTCCTTATATCAAAGGCAAGTGGTCCTTCCCCAAAATATGCCTTTTCAAACTGATTGGCCGTAATTCTCTTAATTCTTTCAACTTGCTTCCTCGCTTTTTGCCAACTCTCAAATCCACCATCTAAGAAACCAATTGTATGGTCATAACCAACTCTTGAAAGTCTGGTAATAGCTTCTTCTTCTTTATCAGGATAGGTTATTAACAAAATTTCCTGTTGTACATCTGGTATCATTTCTCCAACCCATTGAGCGAAATTGCCATCAAGACCAATACTTATGCTATTAGGAATATGGCCTTTCGCAAAGTCTTCAGGTTTACGCGTGTCCAACATTAGCGCATTTGTTTCATTCGCAACAACTTCAAAGGCATTTGGTGACAAGGGCTTTTCCCCTCTTTCTCTTACAGTCTCAAGACTTTCATACCCCTTAATATTCAGCAAAACATTTTGTGGGAAATAGCCAGGAGGTGCTGTTAAGCCTGTAAGAAGTTCCTTTATAAATTCCTCCTTTGTCATATCAGGCCTCAATGCATAATTTACTTTTTTCTGATGTCCCAGAGTGTCAGTTGTTTCTTTACTCATCATTTTTCCGCAAGCGGAACCCGCCCCATGATTTGGGTAAACAATCAAATTATCGTTTAATGGCATAATTTTATTACGAAGTGAATCAAATAAATATCCTGCCAGTTTTTCCTCAGTAAGTTCTGAAACTACATGCTGGGCAAGATCTGGTCTGCCAACATCTCCAATAAATAATGTATCACCGGTTATTAAACCATGCTCTTTTCCATTCTCATCCTTTAACAAATAAGTAGTACTCTCCATAGTATGACCAGGAGTGTGAATCACTTTAACCTGACAATCCCCAACATTAAAAACCTGATTATCCTTTGCGACAGTAGCTTCATATCCAGGTTTAGCGGTTGGCCCGAATACAATTTCTGCACCGGTCTTTTTCTTTAAATCTAAATGACCACTAACAAAATCTGCATGGAAATGAGTTTCAAAAACATACTTTATTGTTGCTTTATCTTTCTTTGCCCTTGCTATATAGGGTTCAACTTCCCTTAAGGGATCAAATATTGCAGCTTCACCTTTACTCTCCAAATAATATGCTGCATGGGCTAAACATCCCGTATAAATCTGTTCAATTTTCATTTATTTGATTTTTGAAGTTTTATCTTATTTGATAACATAAAAGTATTAAGCAAATAACACTTGTACAGTAACTTAGGTTACAAAGCTCACTTTTTGCCAACTAAAAAAGAATGACTTTTATCATTGTCCGATGCAATAGCCCAAAAAAATCCCATTATCCCACAATGCCATTTTAGATGAAATAAAGATTATATCTATAAATTTTGGGTGAATGTAACATAAGTTACACAACTATCTTCTTAGAATAAACAAAAGAGTTTAAATCCCTAAATCCTAGCTAATACAGGCTTTTGCACAGGTTTTATCCCTGCAAAACCACTACTTGCTTCATGCCTAAAATAGCTGTTTTAGGCATGAATTTAAACTATGATAATTGTCATAAATAATTGAAAATCTTGAATTTAACTTCGCACTATAATTCAGTTATTAACCAGCAATTATCAATAAAAATTAACCCTGGATTGTAGCGGTTAGGATTTGTTTTTAGTTGCACAAATTACTTAAACATGAAAGCATATTTTTTAAAACTTTGTTTTCTATTATTTGCAACTGCTGCATATTCACAAGCAGGCCATATCATGCAGGGTGTGGGTGCTGTAAATATGTCAATGGGTGGTGCCTCAACAGGTCAGCCTTTGGATATTTCGGGTGCAATACAATGGAACCCTGCTTCTATTTCTACTTTTGATGA
>CAJQNH010000025.1 GCA_905479615.1 uncultured Eudoraea sp. | reverse complement strand
GGCGTGCGTTAATAGTTTAACATGAAAACCTATATCATAGTAAACATAGAAAGAACAGTCTAAGGAACTGTATAAAGAAACATAAAAAAAGGACTCCTTGAAAAAATTTCTAATTCTGCAATTGCGGCCCGAAAACGAAGCCTCCGATAGTGAGTTTGAAGCTATTTTGCGGTTTGGAGGATTGTCTTATGAAGAAGTGCATCGTATTAGGGTTGAACAAGGTAACGTAGAAGATATTAATTTAGATAACTACGCTGCAATAATTGCCGGCGGCAGCCCATTTGATGTGAGTATTCCGGAAGAAAAAAAAAGTGGTGTCCAAAAAAGTGTTGAAGAATTTTTTAATACACTTTTTGACAAAGTGATTCCTCAGGATTTCCCATTTCTTGGAGCCTGTTCAGGGAATGGGCTTTTGGGCAGCTATTGCGGGGCAACTATTTCTGGAACCTATGCAGAAACCCTGGGAAGTGTTGATGTCTGGGTTACAGACGAAGGGGGTAAAGATCCACTTTTAAAAGACCTTCCAAAGAATTTTTCCGCAATGGTAGGGCATAAAGAAGCCTGTGATACTGTCCCTCCCGGAGCCGTTCTTCTGGTTTCTTCAGATCCATGTCCGGTCCAGATGTTTCGGTTAAAAAATAATATATATGCAACCCAGTTTCATCCGGAAGCCGATGCAGATGAATTCATTCTGCGTGTCAAAGTTTATAAATATGCGGGGTATTTCCCCCCCGAAGAAGCTCAAAATCTAATAAAGGCCATACGGAAATCAAATACTCCGGTTCCCAAAATAATATTGAGTCGCTTTATTGACAGGTACAGATCCTAAAAATAAAATTAGTTCAGTAGCTGTTTCTTAGTTATTTTAAGTAATTTAAGCTAAAATTATTTCTTGATGACATGGCTTCTCAATCATTAAATATTAATAATAAAACGTATACTTTAAATCTCAATGAAGATACTTCATTACTTTGGGTATTAAGGGAACATCTTGGACTGACAGGCACAAAATACGGTTGTGGAATTGCATTGTGTGGGTCTTGTACAATTCATATTGATGACAAACCAGTAAGGGCATGTTCACTACGCCTTAGTGGGTTAAACAAAGATCAAAAAATTACGACAATAGAAGGCTTGTCCGAGAATGGAGATCATCCTGTTCAAGAAGCCTGGGTAGAGGCACAAGCTCCGCAATGCGGCTATTGCCAATCGGGTCAGATTATGCAGGCGGTTGCCCTGCTCGCTGAAAATCCGAATCCAACAAGGGAAGAGATAAAAGCGTATATGAATGGAAATTTATGTCGTTGTGGCACATATTTGCGTATTGTAAAAGCTATAGAAATAGCAGCAGAAAAAACATCAGTAAAAACTTAAATCGTTCTCTAGGTATAAATATTTTGTGGAACTAATGAATAAGGCAGTAAGCAGACGAGAATTTCTAAAAACCTCTGGTGGGGTTGCTTTATTTATTGGTATTTCCGGCCTCTTGCCTCAGATGATTTCTTGTAAAAACAACAAGGAGGTAGAAAAAATTTTAAAAAAACATCAGTTAACAGCTTGGGTGAAATTAGCCGAAGACGGCCAGATTACGATATATAACCCTGCGGCTGAAATGGGCCAGGGGTCCATGACCTCATTGCCTGTAATCTTTGCAGAAGAAATGGATGCAGATTGGTCTATGATCTCCGTAGAATTTTCGCCTCAGGAATCCCAAATATACGGATCGGATAAATGGAGTCCCAACAATAAAGTAATGTTAACCGCAGGAAGTATGATAACTTATGGTTACTATTCCATAATGAGACAAGCAGGAGCTCAGGCTCGTTATATTTTAATGCATAGCGCAGCCGAGCACTGGAAAGTGCCTATGGAGGAGCTTAGCACTTCCAATGGTGAAGTAATTAACAGGCGGGATAACAAAAGGATTGGGTATGGTAATTTGATTCCCTTTCTGAATATGCCCGACAAGCTACCCGAATTCTCAGAGTCAGAGTTCAAAGATCCTAAAAACTATCGGTTTATAGGACTAGACCGGCCACGAGTAGATATTCCCGAAAAAGTAATGGGAACCACGCAGTTTGCCATTGATATTCAATTGCCGGAAATGCTCTATGGGGTATTGGAGCGCGGTAATCTCCATGGCGCCAGGCCAACTCTAAATAATGAATCTGAAATTCTGGCCTTAAAGGGGGTGTTAAAACTAGTCCCATTTGATTATGCCATTGGTATAATTGCAGAAACTTTAGAACAGGCTCTGGCTGCCAAAGAATTGCTGAACATTTCATGGAGTGAATCTCCTGCAAGCGGTTTCAATTCTCAGGAATGTTATAAAAAATATGAAAAAATAGCCTCGGAGAAATCAGCAGGTAAAGTAATTACAAATGAAGGAGATATTAATCGCGCCATTAAATCAGCGACAAAAACCTTTAGTGTTGATTTTAAAAATGATTATGTCTGCCACGCCCAAATGGAACCTCTTAATGCTGTAGTGCAGGTTGGGACAGATGGAAACTCAGCTGAAGTTTGGGTTGGAAGTCAGCAAGGTTTCGATTCTAAACTTGGAGTTCCTAAGTACCTGGGGATTCCGGCAGAAAATGTAAAAATTAATCTGCAGTATTTGGGAGGTGGGTTCGGCAGAAGGAGTATGACAGATTTTGTGTTGGAAGGAACCGGTTTAGCCAGGGAGGTTGCTCCCAGACCGGTAAAATTAATTTGGACACGCGAGGATGATGTCCGCTATGGCGCCTATAGACCTTTAACTTTACAACGATTACATGCCTCTACAGACGCTAATGGAAAAATAACAGGTTTTTCACATTGTGTGGTTGGAGATGGTGGTAATTTGGTTGCAAGCGGTATTCGAATTGATTATTATGATATTCCTAACAAATTTGCAGAATGGCGGGAAGTTTCTGAGGGAATTAGGCTAAAACACTGGCGTTCAGTGGGCCATGGCCCTAACAAATTTGCGATAGAGTGCATGATCGATGAAATAGCTACCTATTTCAAGAAAGATCCGGCAGAGTTTAGAAGGGTTTTGTTGCGTAATTCACCCAGGGGTCTTGCTACATTGGAAAAAGCTATGGCTATGTCTGATTGGTATTCAAGCATTGCCGATAACCATGCCAAAGGGATTTCTTTTTTAGAGCGAAGCGGTACATTAAGTACTGGAGTTTGTGAAATTTCTGTGGATAGAAAAACGGGCAAAATAAATGTTCATCGTTTTTGGAGTGCAAGTGATGCGGGAATAGCAATACAACCTGATAATGTTAAAGCGCAAATGGAAGGTGGTATTTTGATGGGTATTAGCAGTGTACTTAAAGAACAACTGACCGTAGTGAACGGACAGGTACAACAGTCCAACTTCAATGATTATGAAATATTGCGAATGTCAGATATTCCTGATAGCGTAGAAACTGCAATAATTGAATCTCGTGAGCCACCACGGGGAGTGGGTGAATCTGGCACACCTTTAGTTGCCTGCGCTATTGCTAACGCCTTCCTCAGATTAACCGGTAAGCACCTCAGACATTTACCTTTTACTCCAGAAAGGGTGTTGAAGGCCTTAAATACCTGATACTTTTTAGGCCGTAAGTCTATTTAAAATAGCAGTTAACCCACCATTTTTATTACCTTTAATATTAAGTTGCAAAAGATTTTTAAAGGAAATTTTAAATGCAATAAATGATAGTCTTTCAAATTCGTAATTAAAAATAATTCCTCTTAAGGCAGCCATAATGAAAAGAAGAAGGTTCCTGTTATTATCGCTTTTTGGCTTATTTATAAGCTTAGTTGGCATTTGGTATTATAAACTTAAATCTGCAACAGGCAAAGACCTGAGACACCCTATAGATCTTGCAGAAATCTGCGATCAAAATGCTCTAATTAATATTGGAAATACCTACCGGAGGTTAACCCATGAGAATAATAAAAAACATTTGGAAGAATTGCTGCTCAAAGATGCAGAAATTCACAGTTCCGAAATAAAAATAGGTTTGAAAACTAAAGTGATGGAAGACTTTACCACCGGCAATACGATTCTTATTGATGGCTGGTTACTTTCTATCACTGAAGCCAGGCAATGTGCCCTTTTATCAATCTCAGTAGCAAATTAGAATTTATGCATTTAGATGCCAGAGAACTTGATAACAACACCGTAATTGAAGGAGATCTTTGTATTGTTGGTGCCGGTGCAGCGGGTATCAGTATGGCACTGGACTGGAATAAAAGCGGCAAAAAAGTAATCCTTCTGGAAGGTGGAGGTTTTGAATACGACAGTGAAATTCAGGATCTTTATTCCGGAAACTCAACGGGACAGAAGTATTATCCTTTACGCTCATGCAGACTGCACTTATTTGGAGGGACAACAGGTCATTGGGGAGGCATGTGCGCCCCTTTTGATCCGATAGATTTTAAAATTAGAAGCTGGGTTCCGGATAGTGGCTGGCCTATAACACTGGACGATCTTGCACCATTTTACACTAAAGCCCAAAATTTATTTGAATTAGATGCCTATAATTACGAATTTCAATATTGGCAGGAAAAGTACCCGGGACTTACCCCTTTTCCACTAGACAAAAACATTATCTGGTCAAAAATGTGGCAATTTAGCCCCCCTACCCGATTTGGTAAAACCTATAAAGAAACCATTGTTAAATCTCCAAATATATATCTGTACACTTATGCCAATCTCACTAATATTATCGCAAATGAAGAAGTTCGGGACATAAAGCAACTCATAGTCAGAAATCATGAAGGAAAAACCCACAAAGTAAGAGCTAAAAATTTTGTTTTAGCATGTGGTGCTATACAAAATGCAAGGATGCTATTGGCATCAAAAGGACGGACCAAAAAAGGGATAGGCAATGACAGGGATCTGGTTGGTCGTTATTTTATGGAACATCTGGAAGTTAAGTCTGCCCAATTATGGCTTAAAAAAACATTTTCAACAGAGCTATACACTTTTGATTACAGCACACGTAAACCAAGGGCAGAATTGGCTCTTAACGAAAGTATTCAAGAGGAAGCTAGAATCCTAAACGGTTCTGCTTCCCTAACACCACTGGTAATAGCAAAACAGCAGACACCCCTTATAGATGTCTGGAGCAATAAAGATCCAAGGAAATCCTACGATAGACTAGTAGCAAATTTCAGAGAATCCAGAGAGAAAAACGATACTTGGAAGGATGAGAATGGGAATAGGGCTTTTGAATTATACACACGGATGGAACAGGCCCCTAACCCTAATTCCAGAATAGTGCTATCCGCTGAAAGGGATGCACTGGGTGTACCAAGACCCCAATTACATTGGGAATTAACCAAGCTGGATAAATACAGTATCAGAAAAATGTACCACATACTTGGTGAACAAATGGGAAAGGCAAACGTTGGTAGAATAAAATTAGAGGAATTCCTCTGGGATGAAAATGACAACTCAATGCCAGATCAGTTAGGTGGAGGTTGGCATCATATGGGTACGACACGAATGAGTGCAGATCGTAATAAAGGAGTGGTAGATGCGAATTGTAAAGTTCATGGTATTTCTAATCTCTTTATTGCCGGTTCTGGTTGTTTTAGTACGGCTGGTGCTCCAAATCCAACGCTAACACTGGTTGCATTGTCTTTAAGATTGTCAGATTATTTAAAAACAAGCTAAGAATTAACAATTGGCTTATCAATATCGTAAATTAGTATAAAAAGGTAAACCCATGCCAACAGGCAGAAAATTTATCACTGAAAACCCGGGTAAATCGGCCCGTTATGCCTTGTCTATTCTGGCCCCTTTTATCTCAGCTTATTTGATATTCTTTGTAGAACTAGACCCGGATAACCCCGCTATTACTAATACACTGGCAGTAGCAATATTAATGGCGCTTTGGTGGATAACCGAGCTAATTCCCCTCGCCATAACCTCCCTTCTGCCTATTGTGCTTTTTCCTGCACTTGGAATCATGAATGGCCGTGAAGTTTCAGCCACCTATTTTAATCATGTCATATTTTTATTTATTGGAGGTTTTTTGGTTGCCCTTGCAATTCAAAAATGGGGGCTACACAAGCGAATTGCGTTAAAAATTCTTCGAATTATCGGTAGTAGTCCGGGCAGAATACTATTGGGGTTTATGATTGCCACTGCTTTTCTCTCAATGTGGATATCTAATACGGCCACAGCCATGCTTATGGTCCCAATACTTTTATCAATAATTACTAAGTTGGAGGAGATAAATGGTAAAACATTGGTAAAGCACTTTGCTGTAGGCCTTTTACTTTGCATTGCCTACAGTGCTTCTATAGGAGGAATTGCGACTCTTGTGGGCACGCCACCCAACCTTTCATTCGCCCGTATCTTCTATATCTACTTTCCAAATGCCCCGGAGATTTCATTTGCAACCTGGTTTTTTTATGCCTTTCCAATTTCACTTGTTTTATTTATTGTTTTATATGCGTACTTGTACCTCATTTTTGTCAAGAGAAAAAAGAATTGGAAAAGTTTGAGCAAAAATGAAATTCTACTGGATTATATAAAATTAGGCAGGAAAAACTTTGAAGAAAAAGTATTAATAATTGCTTTTGCCTCCCTTGCGTTGCTCTGGTTTTTCAGGGCGGATATATTGGTAGGTGGGTTTAAAATTCCCGGATGGTCAAACTTATTCAATTATCCACAATTTTTTAATGATGGTACAGTAGCCATTTTTGTTTCGGTGGTCCTATTTATGATTCCATCTAAAACACAACCAGGAACTTTTCTCATGGACTGGAAAGCGGCAGAAGAAATTCCCTGGGAAATAATTTTACTGTTTGGCGGTGGTTTTGCTCTGGCTAGCGGATTTAAAGAATCTGGTTTATCTCTGTGGTTTGGACATCAGTTAGTGTGGTTAAGAGGCATGCATCCTTTAATTTTAATTCTTTGCATAAGCTTCCTTGTAACTTTTTTGACGGAAATTACTTCAAATACAGCAACTGTAGAAACCTTATTGCCTATTCTTGCCGGCCTTGCAGTTAGCATAGAAACCAACCCCCTGCTCTTTATGCTTCCGGCTACAATTGCAGGTTCCCTCGCGTTTATGTTACCAGTAGCTACCCCTCCCAATGCCATAGTTTTTGGCAGTAAACGAATTTCCGTCATTCAGATGGCCAAAACGGGCTTTTTCTTAAATATTATAGGAATTATCATGGTATCTGTAATAACTTATTATTTCGGATCCTTTATTTTTGATATTGTTGAAGGCGTTTTCCCGGAATGGGCAAGGATTGACTAAAAAGAATTTCTTAACTAAATAAGCATCCAAATGAAAAATACTATCCTTTTTTTAACTTTTTATCTTATAATCAGCTCATTGGCGTTTAGTCAAAACGGCAAAGTTATGGACCAACTTACTCTAAACAGTAAAATATTGAATAGTGAGCGAAAATATGCAATTTACTTACCTCCGGATTATGAATCCTCCCAAAGAAGCTATCCAGTTCTTTATTTACTGCACGGTGGAGGTGATGACCAAACAGGTTGGGTACAATTTGGAGAAGTTTTACATATTACAGACAAGGCTATTAGCGAAGGTAAGGCTACCCCAATGATTATAGTTATGCCCGATGCAAATACAGGAAAGCGGGGATATTTTAACAGGGGAGACTGGCACTATGAAGATTTCTTTTTTGAAGAATTAATGCCCTATGTGGAAGCTACGTATCGAATTAAGGGGGAAAAACGATTTCGTGCAGTGGCAGGCCTTTCTATGGGGGGCGGTGGTTCTTTTATGTACGCTTTGCATCATCCGGAGTTATTCTCTTCTGCCTGCCCTTTAAGTGCTTCCGTTGGTCCACTTACTATTGATAAATTAAAAGAACGATTAAAAGAAAGAGGAGAAACCTTTACCGAAGAAGAAATCAAAACTTATTTCAAACGCCATAATGCCATTTCTTTGGTGGAGTCTATGCCGGTTGAAGACATTAAATCGGTTAGGTGGTTTATTGACTGTGGAGATGATGATTTTTTATACGAAGGAAATAGTCTTGTTCATATAGCAATGAAGAAAAAAGATATTCCACATGAATACAGAGTGCGAGATGGCAGGCATAGTTGGACCTATTGGAGAGCATCACTACCAGTGGTATTAGAATTTGTATCTGAAGCATTTCATCAATATTAATCAGGAAGAATATGAAATTAAAAACTATCCTTATGGCCTTATTTTTTGTTACCGTTATGAATGCGCAGGAAAAGTACCCTCAGGACCTCCCTTATTATCAGATTCCGGACTATCCGGATAGTTATACCGCAGGAACTGTGGTTGCCCGAATGATAGATGGCTTGGGGTTTAGGTATTATTGGGCAACCGAAGGCTTGCGGACCGAAGACCTACTCTATAAACCTTCAGAAAGCAATAGAACTATTGATGAAACCTTAGATCATCTGTATAACTTATCACGCGTTGTGTACAACTCCGCAGTCAAGGAAATAAATGACAGAACACAGCCCAAGGATGAAGCACTTTCTTTCCAGGAAAAAAGAAAACGCACTTTGTTAAATTTTAAAAAGGCCAGTGAAATTTTTATTAATGTAAGTGACCTAAATGAACACTTGGTGATCTTTAAATCTAAATCGGGAACGTTTGAAAACCCGTTCTGGAATCAGATAAATGGTCCTATTGAGGATGCTATTTGGCATAGCGGGCAGATAGTGGTTTTGCGAAGGGCATCGGGTAACCCAATAGATCCGAAAGTTAATGTTTTTAAGGGTGTAAGAAGTTCCGAGTAAAAAGAAGAGACCAAAGAATAATGGATATCTAAAAAATAATCTGATGCCCTGAAAGGATTAAATCAGTTAAAAGACTATTTGTCAATAATTTATTGAATATAAGGACTTTTGTCGTCAAATTCTACGTATATCTATTACAGGATTTTCTGGGATTTATAGAAATCTTTCAAAATATTTTGGATTTGTCAAGCACACGATTAATAATTTGATTAACAACCTTAAATAACAAACAAATGAAAAAAATTCTTCTTCCAATAATTGCGCTTTTCTTATTTGGTTTTAGCCTCACAAGTACTAAACTTACAGATCAAGAAAGAGTTTTAGGAGCTCTTGAATTGATTAAAACACAAGCATACATGACGGAAACCCTCAACGGACTAAGTGAGGAACAATTAAATTTCAAAAGTAGTCCTGAATCCTGGTCCATTGCCGAATGTATTGAACATTTGGCCATTTCCGAAAATGCGTTTGACCAAATGCTTCAGGAATCTTTAAAAAAACCTGCTGATCCATCTAAACGCGGCGATGTAAAAATGACTGATAAAGAGCTAATGACTATGATTAGAAACCGCGATACCAAAGTAAAAACCTCAGAACCTTTTGAGCCCTCCGGGAAGTTTGGATCCTATGAGGAAAGTCTGAAAGCCTTTCTATCAAAAAGAAAAGATCACATAGTCTATATGGAGACTACGGAAGATGATCTGAGAAATCATTATGGGCAAATGCCTTTTGGCGCTATTGATGCTTTTCAAATACTTATGTTTATGTCTGGCCATACGGAACGGCATGTAAAGCAAATGGAAGAAGTTAAAGCTGATAAAAACTTCCCAATGGAATAATATTTTCCTTACATAAAGAAGGATAATTGATATGCTCTTTTTCTATTTTATTGGGAGAGAGCATATCCTTTTAATTGGTATTGCTTATTTTTAAAGCAATGACATTTCTGACCTTCATTATTTTTACCGGCTTCGTTGCCTTGTATGCTACCTGGAAACTTCGCCGGGATAAATTAAATTCCAAAGACGGTTATTTTCTGGGAGGAAGATCACTCACAGGTGTAATTATTGCCGGCTCATTACTATTAACCAATATTTCTACAGAGCACCTTGTGGGAATGAATGGTTCCGCATATAAAAATGGCGCCATTATAGTAGCATGGGAGGTCACATCCGCATTAGCTTTGGTAATTGCAGCCTTATATTTTGCACCTCGGTACTTAAAAATGGGTCTGACGACGATTCCGGAATTTTTGGAAAAACGCTTTGATGGCCTAACAAGAACCCTTGTTGCGCTATTGCTTATCATATCTTTTGTAGCCACACTTTTACCTATAGTACTATATACCGGAGCATTAAATATAGAAGCCATATTTGAAATTTCAGAACTACTGAATGTAAGTCAGAAAGAAGGAATTTGGATAACTATACTAAGCGTTGGAAGTCTAGGCGCTCTTTATGCCATATTTGGCGGACTTAAAATGGTTGCATACACAGACACCATAAACGGGTTTGGCCTCCTTGTAGCCGGTTTGCTTGTTCCTATTTTGGCACTTTGGAGTATTGGAGACGGAAACCTGGCAGAAGGAATAAGCAAAGTCTTTGAGAAAAACCCTGGTAAATTTAATGTTGTAAGCCAAGAAACAGGGGTTGGGCCGGGATCAAGGTCGGCTATATTGCCCTTTGAAGTAATCTTCACAGGTTTAATGATAAACCAGATCTATTTCTGGACCATGCACCAGTCAATTATCCAGAGGGTGCTTGGGGCCGTAAATCTAAAGGAAGCTCAAAAAGGATTATTGTTTACCGGGCTTTTGAAAATACTGGTTCCTCTGGTAATAGTACTTCCAGGCCTTATTGGGTTTTATTACTTTGGAGAAGAATTTTATGATAATCCTGATAGTGTTTACCCTAATCTTGTAAAAATGGTATTACCAGACTGGTTAACAGGGTTCTTTGTTGCGGTAATGATGGGGGCCATACTCACTACTTTCAACAGTGCCCTAAATAGTGCGGCCACAGTTTTCAGTCTGGGTATATTTAAACGCTATATCCAAAAAAATGCCGGGGAAAGAAGACTCGTAAATATAGGCAAATGGACCTCAGCCTTACTGGCCGTTTTCGCCATTGGAATAGCACCTTTTGTAGCCAATGCTCCGGAAGGCCTTTATCAACTATTGCAGCAACTTAACGGCATTTTCTTTATCCCAATTGCAAGTGTCATTATAGCAGGATTTTTACTGCCAAATGTTTCTGCTGCAGGAGCGAAAACCGGCTTGGCATTTGGCTTGTTATTCTATATCGTAAGCTATTATATTCTGGAAGTTGATCTGCATTTTGTACATATATGGGGAATTGAATTTGTACTAAATATTGGTGTAATGCTTTTAATATCCCGGTTTTTCCCAAATAAGGAGACTTTTGTCATTAAAGATGCAGGAATATTAAACCTGAAACCGTGGAAATTTGCGAGACCGTTTAGCCTGTTTTTGGTAGTATTCACGATTATTTTGTACCTTTTACTAGGAAATGTATAGTATGGAAAAAGTCTTTAGAAATTATAATGAACTAGATGTAAATGCTGCAGTGCGAGACCATTATCGTAAAATGCGGGAAAGACAAACCTTTGGATATGTTCAAGATATGCAAAGGAAGTATTTGATGTTTAATAAGCCTATGGATCTCTGGGATGCAATGATACATTTAAATGACCTCATTGACGTGAGCGACCCTGATTTGGATTTGCCTAATGTACAGCATCTTATTCAAAGTGCTGAGGCAATAAGAGAGGATAAGCGACCAGATTGGATGCAATTAGTTGGGCTGATACACGATTTAGGGAAAGTGATGTTTCTTTGGGGAAACGATGAAGATGGAACAAGTCAGAACGAACAATGGGGAATGGTTGGTGATGTTTTTGTAGTTGGTTGTGCGCTGCCGGAATCTTGTGTTTACCCAGAATTCAATCAACTTAATCCAGATATGAGAGATTCCAGATATAATTCTGAATTAGGAATATATGAAAAACATTGCGGTCTGAATAATCTTACTCTTGCATGGGGACATGATGAATATCTATTTCAGGTATTACTGCACCATAAGGGAAACCTAATTCCGGAAGAAGGAATGGCCATGATAAGGTATCATTCCTTCTACCCGTGGCATAGCGGTGGAAGTTATACTGCTCTACTCTGTGATAAAGACAAAGAATATTTAGATTGGATAGGAGATTTCAATAAATATGACCTCTACACTAAATGCAATAAAACCTATGATCTGGAAGAAATTAAGGATTATTATTTACCCATAGCTGAAAAGTACCTCGGAAAAGGCCCAATCTATTGGTAGTATAAGAACTTAATGAGAATGTCTTAGAGCAGCGAAGAAATGTACTTTGCTGCTTATATTTTTATTTTAATTACCAGTATTATTAGATTCTACGGGAATATTCAAAATTTAAGCGAAATAAATTATCATATGCTATGAGTATCAAATCAACATATTTCTTTAGAAACATTGTTTGTCTTAAAAATTAATGCGGCACTATTTTAATAAAATATTTATGAAATATTAACAATATGGGATGATCAAAATCATTAAATTAGAGTAAAATGGGTTGTAATTTTACAACTATAGTTTTTAAAAATCTAGATCATGAAAAATATATTATTAAGTAAATCCAATAATATTCTTTTATCGACAATAACTGGAATTATTTTGTTAATGGGATTACCTGCAACACTGCATGCATCCTCATTCTTCCAGGACAACCCTCAGGAAGTAACATTATTCAACCAATTCAAAGGAGAGGTAGTTGATGGTCAGAACAACAAACCACTTGTATTTGCCACGCTAACCCTGGAAGGAAGTAATATTAGCACGATAACAAATACCGAGGGTAAATTTTTATTAAAAATTCCAACAAGCATCAAACAGGGGAATATTATTGTAGCCTTTTTAGGATATAAAACTTCCGTAATTCCTTTGGATCAATTGAAGGAAAATAACAATAAAATTGCCTTGGCAGTCTCGATCACTAAATTAGATGAAGTTAATGTTGTTATTCCTAAAAATGCCCGTAACCTGGTTAAAGAAACGCTGAGAAAAAAAGGGGAGAATTACTTTGAAGACCCTACGCTTATGACCGCATTTTACCGGGAAACTATTAAAAAAAGAAAGAAAAATGTATCTCTTTCAGAGGCTGTGGTGAACATTTATAAATCCTCCTATTCTTCCGGACAAAAAGATGCGGTACAGCTCTATAAAGCCAGAAAAAGTACAGATTACAGCAAACTGGACACCCTGGCACTCAAACTACAGGGGGGGCCTTTTAATGCACTTTATGTAGATATTATGAAGTATCCGGAATATATCTTTAATGAAGTCACCATGGATAATTATGACTTTAGTTTTGAAAGAACCACGAGGATAAATGACAAATTGATTTACGTCATAAATTTTAAACAACGTGATGATATAATTGATCCTCTTTATATGGGTAAATTATTTATTGACGCCCAAAACAAAATTCTTACCAGCGCTATTTATTCTTTAAACATTACAGATAAGGAAAAGGCCAGTAAGATGTTTGTTAGAAAAAAACCCCGCAATGCAAGAGTTTACCCTGTTGAAATTGCCTATAGAGTAGATTATAGGGAAAAAAACGGAAGATGGTATTATGGATATAGTAACGTCCTTTTAGAGTTTAAAATCAATTGGGATAAAAAGCTGTTCAATTCCGTTTATAGTATGAGCGCAGAAATGGCAGTGACGGACTGGGAAAAAAATATTGGGGGTGATGTACCTAAAAATAAGGATAGATTAAAGTCCTCCATTATTCTTAGTGAGGCCGCTGTTGGTTTTACAGATCCGGATTTCTGGGGGGAATACAATATCATAGAACCCGAAAAATCGATTGAATCTGCTATCAAGAAAATACAACGACAGTTAAAAAAGTCTAAGACTGACGGAGGGGAATCCATACCTTAATGTTAGTTTAAGAATTAATCTTTAATCGGCCTCACTTGAAGCCGATTTGCATTATTATGGCCTGTTGAATAGCCCCATATCAAAAAATCGTAAACTTCGTAGTTATGAACAATTGTTTATAAATGAAGTTCATAAACTGTTGATTTTTAAATTCTTAAAAATATTGATTTTTGCTTAAGAATGGTGTATATTTATTTCATGGTTTAAGAGATATACCTGTCTAGGGTAAATCATTAAAACCATTATAGAGTTGACGTTCTGTATATTATTGTTTAGTCTTAAAATTAAAGTAGGGTAATTCATTACCAGATTTTAACCATAGATGAGCGTAACAAAGGAGAGCTGTAGTTTTCCGGATGTATGTGGGTTTATTTACGTTAAATTTATAGCTTAGGTTGTATGTTTAAGATAAGTGAATTAAAACAATGAGAAGAAACCTTCAGATGTTGCTTGGTTGAAAAATTAAGAACAGAGAAAGATTCAAACGTTGATTTAGTTAGTCAAATGCAATCAATGGTTGCAGTACTGTACTCCGGTACAGAACAAAAAGTTTGCTGACTATTTCTAGAAAGCCATGTCAATGTACTTGTACAATGATATGGCTTTTGTTTTTTATTATTTGCCCCTTATCTTTCATTCTTTTGACAAGCTACCTTAACTTCAATTAAACTTTAAAAAACGGTAGTTTTATGACCTGTTAAAATTGTATATTTGCTGCGCTTTAAACAAATTCTCTTTAATCTATGCCCAGAATAATATACACTAAAACCGACGAGGCACCGGCTTTGGCAACCCAATCATTTTTACCCATAGTAGAGGCATTCACTAAAACAGCTGGTGTAGCCATTGAAGTAAAGGACATCTCTCTGGCAAGCAGGATTTTGGCAATTTTTCCGGATTTTTTAGGCGAGGACCAACAGGCCCCTGATGATCTTACCGAATTGGGTAACTTGGCAAAAACCCCGGAAGCAAATATTATTAAGCTACCAAATATTAGTGCATCAATCCCTCAATTAAAAGATGCTATTGCAGAGCTTCAAAATAAAGGATACAAACTACCAGATTATCCTGATGAGCCTAAAAATGCAAAAGGTTTAGAGATTAAATCCAGATATGACCGTATCAAGGGTAGTGCTGTAAATCCCGTATTACGAGAAGGTAATTCTGATAGGAGGGCTCCAATACCTATAAAGAATTATGCCAGGAAAAATCCACATTCAATGGGGGCCTGGGATACAAATTCAAAGACTCATGTAGCTACCATGTCGGAAGGGGATTTTAAATCCAATGAAAAATCACTAACAATTCAAAAAGCGACTGATGTTAAAATTGTATTATGGGCTAATGACGATTCTGAAACAATTTTAAAAGAAAAAATAACTTTACTGGAAGGTGAGATTATTGATGCAACAGTATTGAGTAAAATAGCTCTCCTTAATTTCCTGAAAGAACAGCTTGCAGATGCAAAAGAAAAAGGAGTCCTATTCTCAGTACATCTGAAAGCCACTATGATGAAAGTTTCAGACCCTATTATTTTTGGTCATGTAATGGAAGTTTATTTTGCTGAATTGTTTAACAAGTATACAGAGCTTTTTGAGGAAATTGGCATCAGTTCTAATGATGGTCTCGAAATGCTTTATGAAAAATTAAATAACCTTCCCGAGAATAAAAGAAAAGAAATTGAGGAAGATATAATGAAAGCCCTGCAAGATGGTCCCGATCTTGCCATGGTAAATTCTGAAAAAGGAATTACTAACCTCCATGTACCAAGCGACATCATTATTGATGCATCAATGCCTGCCATGATCCGTACTTCGGGTCAAATGTGGAATACGGAAGGAAAACTCCAGGATACTAAAGCCATAATCCCTGATAGTAGCTACGCAGGGGTTTATAAAGCTACTATAGATTTTTGCAAAAAGAACGGGGCTTTTGATCCCCGCACCATGGGGACTGTACCTAATGTTGGCCTTATGGCTCAGAAAGCAGAAGAATATGGCTCACATGACAAAACGTTCGAAATTAAAAAGGGTGGTTTTGTAAGTGTTATTGATAAGCTCACAGGAGAAGAACTTTTAAAACATAAAGTTGAAGCAGGTGATATATGGAGAATGTGTCAGGTTAAAGATGCTCCAATTCAGGATTGGGTAAAACTTGCTGTAACCAGGGCAAGAACTTCGAACACTCCTGCTGTATTCTGGCTGGATAAGGAACGTGCTCACGATGCAGAACTGATTAAAAAAGTTAACCAATATCTTCCTGAAAATGATACTTCAGGATTGGATATCAGAATATTGTCACCCGTAGAAGCTACAAATTTTACACTAAATCGGATTATCCAGGGCAAAGATACCATCTCGGTGTCGGGGAATGTTTTGAGAGATTATTTAACTGACCTGTTTCCTATTCTAGAAGTTGGAACCAGTGCTAAAATGCTTTCTATTGTGCCCTTAATGAATGGTGGCGGATTGTTTGAAACCGGAGCCGGGGGTTCTGCTCCAAAACATGTTGAGCAATTCCTTGAAGAAGGTCATTTGAGATGGGATTCATTAGGTGAATTTTTAGCACTTAGTGTATCGCTCGACTTTTATGGAAATAAAAATAACAATATCAAGGCTTTAGTTTTGGCCAAAGCACTGGATAAAGCCACTGAAGAATTTTTGGATAACGATAAATCGCCATCAAGAAAAGTAGGTGAATTGGATACCAGAGGAAGTCATTTTTATTTAGGCCTATATTGGGCCAGGGC
>CAJQNH010000024.1 GCA_905479615.1 uncultured Eudoraea sp. | reverse complement strand
AGAAAACAATTTTTTAAAAGCCAAAGTATACGACTGCGCGGAGTGTTATACACGTGTAAAGACGGCAAAAGCCTTAATTAAGGCAAATAAGGATTTTATAAAGCAGGGGTATAAAATTAAGTTTTTTGATTGCTACCGGCCAAATTCCGTTCAATATAAAATGTGGGAGATTGTCCCGAATCCTCAATATGTCGCAAACCCTGTTAAAGGTTCTATCCATAATAAGGGAGGCGCAGCAGATATTACTCTGGTAACAATAGGAGGAGATGAACTGGATATGGGCACCGACTTTGACTTCTTTGGTAGAAAGGCTTATCATGATAATATGGATTTACCTCAAGAAATTCTGCACAATAGGAAAGTTTTAAAAGAAACTATGGAAAAACACGGATTTTGGTCGGTAAGGACGGAGTGGTGGCACTATAATCTCTCCAGCGCTTCTAATGACCGCATCGCAGATTTTAAATGGGAATGTAATTAGATAAATTTCAGAGATGGCTAGACAAATAAAAACCGGACAAAAAGTTAAGACTATATATATTTCTTTTATTGCCTTTTTTCTTGGGTATTATGTTTATTCCCAGGATACAATATTGCCCCTTTGGCCCGCAGATGCAGTTCCTAACCGAATTGAATCTCATGAAGAGGAGACACTGGAGAAAGGTGCTATTCAAAGAATAAGTTATGTTCAGTATCCTCAAATAGAGGTGTATTTACCATCAGAAGCCAATAGCACAGGTAGAGCAATGTTAATTTTTCCCGGAGGCGGGTACCAAATTTTAGCATATGATTGGGAAGGGAGTGATATTGCCAAATTTTTGAATTCAAAAGGAATTGCAGGTATAGTGGTAAAGTACAGGTTACCCATTTCAAAATCCTTAAAAAATAATCAATTTGTTCCTTTACAGGATGCACAAAGGGCCATGAGACTTGTTCGGTACATGGCAAAAACCTGGAATATTGATGATAAAAAGATAGGAATTATTGGATTTTCTGCGGGTGGGCATCTGGCATCTACTCTTGGGACTCATTTTGACGATGAAGTATATAAAGATGTTGACGGTGCCGATTTATTAAGCTCCCGTCCCGATTTTATGGCATTGGTTTATCCCGTTATTTCCTTTTCTGCTTCTTCGGCCCATAGCGGATCTAAAAAAGCTCTTTTGGGTGATGAACCCGATAGTGAAAGTATTACGTACTTTTCAAATGAACTTCAGGTTACAGAGAATACACCTCCAACAATTCTTTTCCATGCAGCAGACGATAAAACGGTGCCGCCGGAGAACAGTCTGTTATTTTTTCAGGCTCTAAACCAAAAAGGAGTACCGGCAGAACTTCATATTTATCCGGAAGGCGGGCATGGCTTCTCATTAGCAACAAAGAACCGAAGTCTTAGCAGGTGGACTCAGCATCTGCATGAATGGATGCTTCAATTTTAGTATAATCGTTTTATCACATAAACTGGTTGGGATGGGGATGTTCGTATGGGCTGCGGTAAGGTCTTTGCAAAAGTTTTGTTGCTTCTAAATCATTTACTACCACCAAATTTTTAGGATCATAGATCAAAGGTCTTTTAACTTGCATAGACAAATTTGCAAGAATACAGCTGGCTGTTGAAATGTGACCATCCAAAATGTCCGAAACCGGCTTTGTACCCTTATCTATTGCTGAAAGAAAATCGAGCATATGTAACCGCGTGGCCGGTGCGGCATTTAGTTCTATGTTTTTCTCCGTTAAATCTTCGGGATATTTCTCTTTTTCGTATACTACATCCATGTGTATTGGTTTACCATCTCCGTATGGAACAAAATCATATTGCATAGTACTCCCGGAAAGTGTTCCTTTTTCACCAAATAATTTAAAAGACCAGGGGTATTCGGGGTCATCGGGAGTGCCCCAGCTTCTGTGCTGCCAGATGCAATTGAGATTATCATATTCAAAAATAGCGGATTGAGTGTCCGAAATATTGGATTTACCGTCTTTTTGAACATAAATACCTCCCGTTGAACTTATACGGTTGGGCCAATCTAGTTCCAGCATCCATCTAACAGTATCTAGCATATGAACGCACATATCACCCATTATTCCATTTCCATATTCCATAAAAGTCCGCCACCATCTTTTGTGAGGCAAACCATCATATGGTCTAAGTGGGGCAGGTCCTGTCCACATTTCATAATCGAGAAAATCAGGGACTTTCTCAATAGGAGGATTACCATTTGCTCGCATATGGAAATAACAGCACATCTCAACATGAGATATTTTTCCAAGCATCCCGGTGTCTACTATATTGTTTTTAGCGTGTATTAGGTGCGGAGTACTTTTACGCTGAGTCCCGACCTGTACAACTCTATTGTATTTTCGTGCGGCAGCTATCATGGCCTCTCCTTCAATTACATCAACACTAATCGGTTTTTGTACATAAACGTGAGCCCCCGCCTTTATCGCATCTATACATTGGAGTGCGTGCCAATGGTCTGGGGAGCCAATCAGGACAATTTCCAGCCCTTCTTTTGCCAGCATTTCCCGATAGTCAGAATATTTTTTTGGTTTTTTGCCTGATCTCTGTCGCAGGGCCACCAGGTTCGCTGTGTCTTCTGCAAAATTGCTATCTACATCACATATTGATATAACTTCCACATTAGCTACTTGTATGAGCTTAAAAAGATCGCTACTGCCGTACCAACCCGCGCCAATTAATCCTACTCGCCACGGTTTCTCTCTGTACATAAGTTCAAAACCGTAAGTTCCAAATGAAGATAATACGGCTGCCGCCGTTGCGCCTTTAAGAAAGTTTCTCCTGTTGATGTTGAATGTTTTGGATTTCATTTGTTTAATGTCAAAAGTTATACTTAGTTGGTTAGATTATCTAAATATACCGAAAAATATTTTTTCTATTTTTTGGAACATTTAAGAATCAGGAGCTTATTATTGAGATCCTTTACAAAAAACAAATAAAGCTCCCCGCCTTCCATTATTTTATGCTTCTTTCTAATATCGGCAACTGGTATAGGGAAATTGCGAATAGTAATATTTGCTTTTCCAATATTTAGGGCAACTATTGATTTTTTGCTGTAAGGATAAGTAGAAAGTATTCTAAATACTCTCCCGGGAAATTTCACTTCCTTTTCAGAGGTATACAAATGCGTATGCTCGTGTAACTTTTTTAAATGGAATTTGTTTCCAAGAGTTTTAAATGCTCCAGCCTTCAGAATAGCAGCATTAGGCTCATACAAGAAGTCGAGTGGCTTGGAGAAGGAAGATTTACTTGTATTTTCAATTGAGCGCTTAAAAGTAAAAACCTCATCCTGCGTATTTTTGATATTGATCGTTTTTATTAAAGGGTCTGGCGGATTAGCGCTCTTAATTATCCACAGTAGTTCCTTAACATCATTATTCACTGCAACTACATGGATTTCATCAACATTTTTTAATTCTTTGAGTCCAATAGTAACATCCAAAAGGGGGGAGGTCTTTAGGAGGATAGCTTTTGATTTATCCTTCAGGAGATCTAAATATTTCGTAATGTCCGGGGTGCAATCCGATAATTTAAATACTTTGCCTTTAGTTTTATCTCTTCTGGAGGGATCTATATAAATCCAATCATATATTTTATCAGATTTTTTTAAATATTCTATTCCATCAGCATTTATAACTTTAAGACCCTTTGCTTGTAGTGTGTTTAAATTATGCGCAGTAATTTCAGCTAATTGTTTACTAATTTCACAAAGTATGACTTCGGGTATTCTTTGACTAAAAAAATAACTGTCCACACCAAAGCCTCCAGTGAGATCCAGGAGAGACTTTCCACTAAGTAAACCTGCCTTGTAACCAGCTGTTTTTTCTGAGGAAGATTGTTCAATATTTAACTTTGAAGGAAAGTATATTTCTGCAGTCCTGAACCATGTTGGAAGCTTAACAGCGCATTTTTTTTTACCTTCAATCTGTTGCGCCAGTTCTTTTGAAGAAATTGCATCAAAATCACTCTTTTTAAGCAGCACTGACATGATGTCAGTATTTAAATTATTATTTATATAATTCTGTACACCAGTGCTTAAGATATTCTTATTCAAAGTAAAACTATAAATTTTTTGTCAAAGACTTCACTATCTTATTTTCGGCAAAAAACTCCTTCAATATTACTTTTATTACGGTATAACCAGGTACCGCAATGATCATTCCTGTGATGCCAAAGAGGAGTCCGCCAGTGATTATGATAAGGAAAATTTCCAGGGGGTGAGATTTTACACTATTGGAAAAAATAAATGGCTGAGAGAAAAAATTATCAACTAACTGCCCGATTGCAAAACCTATCATGACATAGATAGTTTTTGGTAAAATTACCGTGCTAAAATCGGCTCCCAGATTACTGGTCATGGTTAAGAGTGCCATTAAAAAAGCACTGATAACAGGCCCTATATAGGGGATAAGATTCAAAAGAGCACAAAGAAACGCTATGACCACAGGATTTTCAATACCAAAGATTAAAAGAACTGCGGTATAGATGACGAATAATATTGAGATTTGAAGTACCAATCCTCCAAAATACCTTGATAAAAGTAGTTTTATAGTGTGCATTGATTTTTTTAACCTGGGTTCCTTGCTATCAGGAATAAGTACCATTAAATTCTCCTGTAGAAGTTTGCTGTCCTTAAGGTAAAAAAAAGCAATAAATAACACTGAGAACAGACCAATACTTAAGCTTCCTAAAATACCTACGATAGAATTTAAAAATTCTGGGATAACACCAAAGTTTATTCTGGAAAATATTTTGGATTCGCGTAGCTGCATTTTAATATCCACGGTGGTAATGCCAAAATAGTTGGTTACCTCCCGGTAGAGGTTTTCAATATTTTGTTGTAATGCATCAATATTTAAGAGGGAAAGGTTTTGTCCTTGTTTTATCAATAAGGGTATAAACATTAAAACTATTCCGATTACAATCCCCAAAAAAAGTACCATAGTTAAAATCACAGCCAGAGTGCTTCTCATCTTTAATCTTGTTTTTAGGAATACTACGACGGGCCTTCCAATAAGCGAAATAACCACTGCTATGGCTATATAGATCAAGAGTGTACTGATTTTGAAAAAGAAATAACAAATAATAAGAACCACAATAATAACTGCCACAGCCCTCAATATTCCATCTGAAATCATCTTTGAATTCATAGTCTAATTTTTAAATGCATAATGTATAATATTAGCACCCATCTGAAGGGCTTTAAGCCGCACTTCCTCTGAATCATTGTGTACTTCAGGATCTTCCCAGCCATCACCAAGGTCAGATTCATAGGTAAAAAATAAGATCAATCTATTTTCATGAAAAATACCCAAGGCCTGCGGTCTTTTGCCATCATGCTCATGAATCTTAGGCAAGCCTTTAGGAAATTCATATTGCGTGGTAAAAATGAGATGATCTGCACCAATCTCGACGAGCTCTTTTTCGGGAAAAACTTTGTTCAGTTCTTTTCGCAAATAGGGCTCCATTCCGTAATTATCGTCAATATGTAAAAATCCTCCCGATAGGAGGTAGGTTCTTAAATTATCAGCCTCCTCCGGCGTAAAGAAAACGTTGCCGTGACCGGTCATATGCAAAAAGGGATACTGAAAAATTTCCGTGTTACCCACCTCCGCGGTTTGCGGTTTTGGCTCAATATCTGTATCAATATTTTCGTTGCAAAATCTGATAAGGTTAGGTAAGGCCGTTGGATTACCATACCAGTCACCACCGCCGTTATATTTTAGTATTGCAATTTCCTGTGAATTAACATTGAGTAACCACAAAGTTGTTAAAATTAAGGGAATTAATTTCATAGAAAAGAGTCGGATCTTATTGGCCTAAATATACTTAAATCACGATTAAAAAGTTGCATTCTAAAAATTTATTACATCTAAATCAATCTAATTATTTAATCAGCAATTCTCGGTAAAGTCTAATCTCGATATTTTTTTTATCAAAGATTTTTTGAAGTTTATGAGCCGCTATTTATTAGTGTAACCGCGGTACAAGCTACTATAGCAGCCGTTTCAGTTCTTAAACGAGCTTCACCCAGGGAAATGGGCAAAAAATTGTTTTCATAGGCTTCGTTTATCTCTTTTTGAGAGAAATCCCCTTCGGGACCTATTAAAATGGTCACATCCTTATCAGCAGCGATGCATCGTTTAAGGTCCAGTTTCTCTTCTTCTTCACAGTGGGCAATAAACAAGAGTTCTTTATGGTCTTGTTTGATAAATTCTGTATATAAAACAGGATTATTTATTTTTGGCAGGTAAGTCCGTAGTGACTGTTTCATGGCTGACTGAACAACTTTCTGCAGCCTTTCCATTTTAAGGATTTTTCGTTCAGAATGATCGCACAGGATTGGGGTAATTTCATGAACACCAATCTCCGTTGCTTTTTCAAGAAACCATTCGTAGCGATCAGCGCTTTTTGTAGGAGCAACGGCCAGGTGAAGTCGGAACATTTTAGGATTCCTCTTTTGTGTTGCAATTATAGACGCTTTGCATTTATTTATATCCGCAACTAGTATTTTGGCAGTAAATAACACTCCTCTGCCATTAGTAATATGCAGTTCGTCTCCTTCTTTTTTACGCAAGACTTTTACAATATGTTTGCTTTCTTCTTTATTAAAAGAGAACTGATTGGCGCTATTATCCAGCGAAGGGTTATAGAAAAGTTGCATGGTTTTAAAAAAAAATTAGTTATTTGATGTTTAATTTATTTTTGGCATGTTCTAATCCAGCTCTATCTAATGTTGAAGTTGTTCCTCATTAACAGAGCCTTCTTCCGAA
>CAJQNH010000023.1 GCA_905479615.1 uncultured Eudoraea sp. | reverse complement strand
CAGGGCTTAGATAGAGCAGGTGAGAGCATTGAATCAGCTGAAAAGGCAGTTGTCGCTTACGGCGGTGTTCAAATGGGACAATTAGAGAAAAATGTTTCCTGGTTATCTTTATTTATAGCTATTGCACCTATGTTAGGATTCATGGGAACGGTTATTGGTATGATCCAGGCCTTCCAAAAGATTAGTGCTGTTGGTAACCTTAGTGCCTCATTAATTGCTGGGGATATTCAGGTTGCTTTATTAACAACGGTTTTTGGTCTTATAACGGCAATTATACTTCAGATTTTCTATAATTATATTATTGCTAAAATAGATAGTATTGTAAATGATATGGAAGATTCCTCGATCAGTTTGATCGATATGCTGGTAGACCACAAAAAATAAATCGCTCACTTAATAATACATATTATGAATAAAATTATTAAAATAGTATTGGTTGTTTTAGGAGCGTTATCGGCGATACTTTGGTATCAGCTGCCAGGAAGAGATGTTCCTGCTTCTGAAGCTGTAGAGAGTGGAGCTATGAATTTTATGTTCATAATTACCTACCTTCTATTGGGATTTGCAGTAGTCGTAAGTCTTGTTTTTACACTTAAGAATTTATTTGCAAATCCGAACAGCCTGAAAAAGACCCTTATGGTAATTGGCGGGTTTATAGTGGTTGTTCTCATTTCTTATGTTCTTGCAAGTGGTACGGATGTAAGTATTGAAGAAATGGCCGGCAGGGGTATTGATACTTCAGAAACTACGATAAAAAGAATTGGGACTGGTCTCAATATGTTTTTTCTCCTTGTACTAATAGCAATTGCAGCTATGGTCATGGGTGCATTTAAGAACATGTCGAACAAATAAAAACTATAAACTATGCCTAGAAGAGGAGGACCACCAGAAGTTAATGCAGGATCTATGGCAGATATTGCCTTTTTACTGCTTATATTTTTCTTAGTTACTACTACTATTGAAACAGATGCAGGTTTAGATAGGATGCTTCCGCCGATGGAGCCGCCAGATACGGACGTTGTTATTAAGCAAAAGAATATTTTTACGGTTAATATCAATAAAAATGGTCAGTTGCTGGTTGAAGAAGAGTTACTTGAGCTTAAACAGCTTAGAGCGAAAGCCATTGCATTTCTGGATAATGGAGGTGATGGTAGTTGCAATTACTGTAAGGGTAAAAAAGACGCTAGTTCTTCAGATAATCCTACGAAAGCAATTATATCTTTGAAAAATGATCGCGAAACCAAGTATGGCACCTATATAACTGTGCAGAATGAATTGGTGGGAGCTTACAATGATCTTCGAAATAGAGAAGCGCAGCGTCTTTTTGGAAGAGATTTTACGGAGATGGAATCAGAATTTCTTAATCCTGAAACACCATCGAGTACCAGAGAAGATTTAAAAGTAAAGGTTCAGAAAGTACAGGAAATCTTTCCTCAAAAATTATCCGAGGC
Source organism: uncultured Eudoraea sp. (assembly GCA_905479615.1). Taxonomy (GTDB): domain Bacteria; phylum Bacteroidota; class Bacteroidia; order Flavobacteriales; family Flavobacteriaceae; genus Eudoraea. The sequence goes on along the minus strand of CAJQNH010000023.1, from coordinate 25,702 downwards.
AGAAACATCAACTAGTAATTAACCTAGAGTTAAGTTATAATTATGGCAAAATTTAATAAGAAAAAAGATGGGGATCTACCCGCAGTATCTACGGCTTCCTTGCCTGATATTGTTTTTATGCTATTGTTCTTTTTTATGACAGTAACCGTAATGAAAGATAGCTCGTTAATGGTTCAGAATACCTTACCAAATGCTAGTGAGGTAAAGAAGTTGGAAAAAAAGGATAGGGTATTGTACATCTATGTGGGTAAGCCCACCCGGGAATATCAGAAGGTTTTTGGTACGGAACCAAAAATTCAACTGAATGATAAGTTTGCAAACGTTTCAGAGGTTGGAGATTTTATTTTGCAGGAAAGAGCCAAAAAATCACAGGAACTGCAGAATGTTCTAACTACTGCGCTTAAAGTGGATAAAGATGCCAATATGGGTCTTATAGCAGATATTAAACAAGAGTTACGAAAAGTAAACGCTCTAAAGGTTAATTATACTACCTATGAGGGTGATGCTTTTAGAAATTTGCAGTAAAGAATTAACTTTCATACTTGGATAATTGTAAAAAGCGCTTCAAAATATATTTTGAAGCGCTTTTTTTATACTCTTGGTTTCGTTTATTATTTACCTTTAAAGTTCTATGAAACGCTATACACTATTTTTCATTTTGGGTTTCACGATAAATCTATGCGCACAGGTGAATACTGAGGTCGAAGATCTTAAGTACCTGGAGGATCAATTTTATCTTGGTGTAACGTATAATTTTATACTGAATAAACCTGATGGCGTTAATCAGGGTAATTTTTCTTACGGACTAAAAGGCGGATTTATAAAGGATATTCCTTTAAACAGCCGAAGAAATTTTGGAATAGGTATAGGTCTTGGTTATGCATATAATACCTATTATACGAACTTGTTTGTTAATGAAACTGAAAGTGGTCTCGAATATATTGTACTTGATTCCGATGTATCTTATAAGCGCAATAAATTGGATACTCATGTTATAGAAATGCCCATAGAATTCAGATGGCGAACATCCACACCAAGTGATTACAAATTTTGGCGAATTTACGGCGGAATGAAATTGGGCTATGTTGTAGGTAGTAGATCCAAATTTGTCTCTAATTCGGCAAAGATTTCTTTTAGCAACTCCGATGTTCGAAATTTCAGATATGGCGTTATGCTTAATTTTGGTTATAGTACGTTCAACGTGCATGCTTATTATGCATTAAGTAATTTGTTTAACGATGGCGTAACTACTATTGAGGGAGATTCAATTGAATTCCGACCTTTAAGAATTGGAATTATCTTTTATATATTATAAAGTTATAGCCAGAATTTGATAGTCAATAATTGGGAGCCAAATCCAATTAGAAAACCTATAAATACTTCAGCTTTGCTATGCCTGTTTAGATAGAGCCGGGCGGTGGCTAGGATTCCCGTTAACAGGGTAAAAAGGCTTATGGCAATAATTATATTAATTTCAAAATGAATACTCAGTGCTATTAAAAACATAAGATAGCTTCCCATACCCACCATATGTAAACTGGTTTTAAATTTTAAAAAAATCAAAAGGAGGCAGGCCATTGTAGCGCTTAGTAATCCAACAAAGAAAAAATTCAATTCAATGGTGTAATTGTTGGGTATTACCTTTATGATTATCATGAGGAGTAAGGCAATTTGGGTAATCAATGGATATTTGCGTTCGTTTATGCCCGGCAAAAAAATTGAACGGACAACTCCCAGGTTTTTCAATATAAAAAAGCTAATAATGGGAATGATGACAGTGAGTATGAAAATAGGCAATACGTTGCCACTTTGAAGTTCAAGCGGGCTGTATTTCGGAGTTATGACAAAATAAGTAATAGTACCCGCTATAGGCACAAAAATAGGATGGAATAAATGAGAAATTATTTTGAAAAACAGTTTCATTAAATCTGCTTTCTAAGACGCGCGACCGGTATACCCAATTGTTCTCTGTACTTGGCTACAGTTCGCCTTGCAATTGGATATCCTTTGTCTTTTAGTATGGCAGCCAATTTATCATCTGTGAGTGGTTTTTTCTTTTCTTCATCCCTTATTACAGTTTCCAATATACTCTTGATTTCCCTTGTAGAGACATCTTCACCTTCTTCATTCTTCATTGATTCAGAGAAATATTCTTTAATTAATTTGGTGCCATAAGGAGTGTCAACATATTTACTATTAGCAACTCTGGATACTGTAGACACATCCATATGAATAGTATCTGCAATATCTTTTAAGATCATTGGCCGCAATTTACGTTCATCACCGCTAAGAAAGTACTCTTTTTGATATTGCATTATTGCATTCATAGTGATATAGAGTGTTTGTTGCCGCTGTTTTATGGCATCAATAAACCACTTTGCAGAATCCAACTTCTGTTTGATAAACATTACAGCATCTTTTTGCGATTTGGACTTATCCTTCGCACTCTTATAACCCGCTAACATATTACTGTACTCATTCGAAATATGAAGTTCAGGAGCATTTCTTCCGTTTAAGGTCAAATCCAGTTCTCCATCCATAATTTTAATAGAAAAATCCGGAACAATATGCTCAATAACTTTATTACTTCCCGCGTAAGAACCACCGGGTTTAGGGTTTAATTTTTCAATTTCTAATACAGCTTCTTTAAGCTCATCTTCATTTATATCGTATTTCTGAAGTAGTTTGTTGTAGTGCTTTTTGGTAAATTGCTCAAAGGATTTATCCAGAATGTTAATAGCTAATTCAATATTTGATGTTCTCTCTTTACGTTTAAGTTGAAGAATGAGACACTCATCCAATGTTCTTGCAGCAACACCAGGAGGATCCAATTCCTGGACAATTTTTAAAACCCTTTGAATATCCTCTTCTTCGCAATAGATGTTTTGGGTAAATGCCAAATCGTCTGCAATATCAGCTATAGGTCTTCGTATATAACCGCTCTCATCAACACTACCAACCAAAAATTCAGCAATGGCCCATTCTTGGTCATTAAGATATACGGTATTTAATTGATTAATTAGATATTGATTGAATGACATGCCGGCCGCATAAGGAATGCTCTTTTCATCATCATCGGGGCTGTAATTATTAGCCCTTGTCCTATAATCAGGAACTTCGTCGTCACTTAAATAGTCATCAATATTAATATCTTCTGCTGCTATGCTTTCACTGTCTGATTCTCCTTCGTAATCTTCATCAAAATCATCGTCTAATGAACTTTTTTCTTCTTTACCACTTTCTAAGGCTGGGTTTTCTTCAAGTTCCTGATTTATTCGCTGTTCAAATGCCTGCGTAGGAAGCTGAATTAACTTCATCAACTGAATTTGTTGAGGAGATAGCTTTTGCGATAATTTAAACTGTAAGTGTTGTTTTAGCATAAGCTTGTATTCTTTTCCTATCTATAAAGTTAAAGAATTAATATCATGTAAGGGTTTAGGCCTTAAAACTCCGCATTTTGCGGGGTTCTTGGAAAAGGAATCACATCTCTTATATTGCCCATTCCGGTAGCAAATTGTACCATTCGTTCAAAGCCAAGTCCAAATCCACTGTGAATGGCAGTTCCATATTTCCTTAGATCAAGATACCACCAAAGTTCTTTTTCATCAATCCCTAAAGCAACTATTTTTTCTTTCAATACGTCCAATCGTTCTTCACGCTGAGATCCTCCCACAATTTCACCTATTCCCGGGAAAAGAATATCCATGGCTCTAACAGTTTTTCCGTCTTCATTCAAACGCATATAAAATGCCTTTATTTTGGCAGGATAATCAAATAAAATAACTGGGCATTTAAAGTGTTTTTCTACTAAATAGCGCTCGTGTTCACTTTGTAAATCTGTACCCCATTCATCAATTTGGTATTGAAATTTTTTCTTTTTGTTTGGCTTGCTATTCCTTAAAATTTCGATTGCTTCGGTATATGTAATTCTTATAAATTCATTATCCACTACAAATTTAAGCCTATCTATAAGCGCCATTTCACTTCGTTCCGCCATAGGCTTCGTTTTCTCTTCATCGAGTAACCGTTTTTCAAGGAATTTCAAATCCTCTTCACAATTTTCTAACAGATACGAAATTATTTTTTTAATAAAATCTTCTGCCAGATCCATATTATCTTTAAGATCATAAAAGGCCATTTCAGGTTCGATCATCCAAAACTCTGCAAGATGTCTTGAAGTATTGGAATTTTCTGCCCTAAAAGTAGGGCCAAAAGTATATACTTTGCCCAATCCCATGGCATACGCTTCGGCTTCAAGCTGCCCTGAGACAGTTAGATTGGTTTCCTTGCCAAAAAAATCTTCTTTATAATTTACCTCACCACTATCCGTCAAAGGTGGAGCTTTAGGGTCTAATGTACTAACTCTGAACATTTCACCTGCCCCTTCTGCATCCGAACCTGTAATTATTGGAGCATGAAAATAATAAAATCCGTTTTTTTGAAAATATGCATGGATTGCAAATGAGAGGGCAGATCTGACACGCATAACGGCTGCAAAGGTATTCGTGCGAATCCTTAAATGGGCCTGCTCTCTTAAAAACTCCATTGAATGCTTTTTGGGTTGAATAGGATAGCTATCCGGATCAGAAACTCCATGAACAAAGATTTCATGCGTTTGTATCTCAACGTTTTGACCTTTGCCCAAGCTTTCCACCAGGACTCCCTTTATTTTTAAAGCAGCCCCTGTGGCAATTTTCTTTAGTAAGTCTTCATTGAATTGTTCAAAATCAACCACACATTGGATATTGTTAATGGTGGAGCCATCATTTAAGGCAATAAATCGATTGCTTCTAAATGTTTTTACCCATCCATTTACTTCTACCTCCTGTTTTAAAGGTTTTGTCTGGAGTAGCTCCTTAATGCTGTATGATTTCATATGAGATCAATTCTAAATTTGAATGGTAAAGATAACTTTTTGGTAAAAATATTTGGCTCTAAACCCCTTATAAAATACCTGTCGTGTGCCAACGACTCAATCTTCCGATCTACTTTTGGGTAATTCTTCTTTAGGAAGAATATCTATTTGAGGTTTTTTGAGAACTTCTTTGTTTGCGATACTCCGCTCTAATGAAAGAAGTAATGAAGGAAGCAAAATTAAATTGGCTAACATGGCAAAGAGCAATGTAGCGGATACTAATGCACCCAGAGCAACAGTTCCTCCAAAACTTGAAATTGTAAATACCGAAAAGCCAAAGAAAAGGACAATAGAAGTATAGAACATACTAACACCTGTTTCACGTAAGGCGGCATAAACCGATTTTTGAATACGCCAATGGTTAGCAGTCAGTTCTTGCCGGTATTTCGCCAGAAAGTGAATGGTGTCATCTACTGAAATTCCGAAGGCAATACTAAAAACTAATATTGTGGAAGGTTTAATAGGAACGCCTACAAAACCCATAATCCCCGCGGTAATTGCCAGAGGTAAAAGATTTGGGATTAAAGAAATGACAATCATTCTGAATGAACGGAATAAATATGCCATAAATAGAGCAATTAAAAGAATTGCAAGGGATAAAGAAAGCACTAAATTCTTTACCAGATACTTCGTGCCTTTTAAAAAAAGCAATGCCTTACCGGTCACATATACATTAAAACGATCTTCCGGAAAAACCTTCTTAATTTTATCTAGCATGGATTTTTCAATTCCCTCCATTCTTTCCGTGGGTACGTCTTTAATGAAAGTGGTAATCCTGGCAACCTGCCCTGTACTGTCAACAAAATTCTCAACTAAGCCTTCATTTCCCTGGGATTTTCGGGCTACATCCATAATAAAATTGTATTCCTGAGACGTAGGTAACTGGTAATATTTGGGAATTCCATTGTAAAAAGCCTGCTTGGAATACTTTACCAAATTAACCACGGATATGGGTTTCGATAATTCCGGCGTCTCTTCAATCATTTCCCCCAACTCATTCATTTTTTTCAGCGTAACCGGTTTTAGCACCCCTTTTTTTCTTTTTGTATCTATAACAATTTCGATAGGCATAATTCCGTTGAACTCTTCATCAAAAAATTGAATGTCTTTATAAAACTCTGTACTCTTAGGCATATCTTCAACAAGATTCCCGGAAATTTTAATTTGATAAATCCCAATAATACTAATTATTAATGCTAGCAAAGAGATCGAATAAATAGTTATCCTTTTTTCCCGCACTATATGTTCCATCCAGTTTACAAAAGCATCTATCCATTTTTTGTTAAGGTGTTTCAGATGTTTTGTTTTTGGAGGGTACATAAAACTATACACGATTGGTATAATAAGTATGGAAAGCATAAAGATGCATAGTATGTTTATGGAAGCCACTATACCAAACTCGGTCAAAAGTTTACTGTCTGTTATAATAAAGGTTGCAAAGCCACATGCTGTGGTAACGTTGGTCATGAGTGTTGCATTACCAATTTTTGATATTACCCTTTTTAAGGATAAGGCCTGATTACCATGTTTTTTAACTTCCTGTTGATATTTATTGATTAGAAAAATACAATTAGGAATCCCAATTACTATGATGAGAGGCGGAATCAAGGCCGTGAGAACTGTAATTTCATACTTTAAAAGGCCCAGGATGCCGAAGGCCCACATAACTCCAATTAGCACTACACACATTGAAATTAGCGTTGCACGTACACTACGGAAAAAGAAAAAGAAAATTAAGGAAGTAACAATAAGAGCCGCTGCAATGAATATTCCTATTTCGTCAATGATATGTTGAGTGTTCATTGTTCTTATATAGGGCATTCCAGATACGCGAACATCCATTTTGGACTCCTTTTCAAAATCGATAATTAGTGTATGAAGGTCCTTTAGAATAAAATCTTTCCGAACGGGTGTGTTTACAATATCCTTGTCCATATAGACAAGCGTTCTTATGGTTCCCGTTTCTTTATTATAAAGCAGGTTATCATAAAAAGGCAAATTATTGAACATATATTGAATTAGACTGTCCACTTCAACATTATTGAGTGGAGCCTTTTCAATTAAAGGCCTTAGAATAAACTGTTGTTCTTCCTTGTCTCTTATAAGTTCCTTAAGATTATCTACAGAGACAACATAGTCTACCTCGGGAAAGGCAGCCAATTGTTTATTTAATCTGTTCCATTTGTTAAAATTTTCAACTTCGTAAAGTGAACTGTCTTTAATGGCAAAGGCAATAGTATTTCCCTCTTCACCAAATTTTTCTAGAAAATCTTCATAAGCAAGATTCAGCGGGTGATCATCGGGGAGTAGATTCGCCTCAGAAGTCGAAAATTGCATATTCTTCCATTGGAACGCCAAGAAGACAGTAGCGGCAACAAGTAAAAAGAGGATAAGAATTCTATTTCTAAGAATAATTCTTGCAACCTTTGCCCAAAATCCTCTTGTAATCTTCGTAACCATACTGTTATTTATGAATCCAGAGTTTTAAATACAGCTAGAAAGTAAATTATAAGTGCTTCATTTAAACACCGGGTACTGATGCCTAATTGAATTATGAATTAGGACAATCCTTATTTACTATTGTATTTTTAATCGCGGCAAAGGTAGAAAACAAGGAGGACTGTACCTAGAAACGCTCTATAAAATAGCGAATTCCATCATTTGTACTACAAAGTGCTATTTGCTTAGAAATTTATGTAAATTGAGGAGAGCTAAAATTAGCAATGACTAAACTCCATTAAAATAAAATAGTTTTAAATAAATGACGACATGTCCGATGAGAAAAACTATAGTAGAATTGCCATTATTCTATATCGGGTTTTAATAGTCATTTGTGCTCTTATCGTTATTGTTGCAATTATTGCAATTTATTTTGGAGGATAGAATAAACTTCCTTAATAAGGATAAGACCTATAATCGTGTAATATGCATTTGGTAAAATGAAAAATTAGACTTTCATAATTTCTGCTTCCTTCACATGAAGAATGCTGTCTATTTTTTCTGTGTAAGTATTGGTCAATTCCTGAATATCAATTTCCGCGTTTTTTTCAAGATCTTCGGAGATCCCCAGGTTTTTTATTTCTTTATTAGCTTCCTGTCTTGCACTACGAATACTTATTTTAGCTTCTTCGGCTTCTGATTTTGCCTGTTTTACTAATTGTATTCGTCTTTCCTCGGTTAGTGGAGGAACATTAATAATTACCATCTCTCCATTATTCATGGGATTAAAACCAAGGTTGGCATTCATAATGGCAGTTTCTATTTCGGAAAGCATATTTTTCTCCCACGGTTGAACAGATAGGGTTCGTGCATCAGGTGTATTTACATTTGACACCTGAGACAAAGGAGTCTGCGAGCCATAGTAATCAACCATTACCGACGATAACATCGAGGGGTTAGCTCTCCCTGCTCTAATTTTAACCAATGCTTTTTCCAAATGTAATATGGCTCCGTCCATACTTTCTTTGGTGGCCTCTAAAATAAATTTAACATCTTCGTCCATAATTTTTTTTTTATAACTTATTTACCCAAATTATACCAAACTAAAGATCTACCACCGTTCCAATATTTTCACCTGATACTATTTTCATAAGATTCCCTTTTTTGTTCATATCAAAAACGACAATCGGAAGATTGTTCTCCTGACTAAGAGTAAAAGCAGTGGTATCCATTACTTTTAGACCTTTAGTAAGTACATCATTAAAGCTAATAGTATCAAATTTGGTAGCAGTTTTATCTTTTTCAGGATCACTGGTATAAATACCATCAACTCTGGTTCCCTTTAGAATAACGTCGGCTTCAACTTCAATCGCTCTTAAAACTGCGGCAGAATCTGTGGTGAAATATGGGTTTCCGGTACCACCTCCAAAAATAACTACCCGTCCTTTTTCTAAATGGCGCATTGCCCTTCTTCTGATAAAAGGTTCTGCAACTTCGTTGATTTTTATAGCAGATTGTAATCTTGTTTGTACACCTTTGAGTTCCAAAGCACTCTGTAATGCCAGACCGTTGATGACTGTTGCCAGCATCCCCATATGATCTGCTTGAACCCTGTCCATGCCATTACTTGCCCCGGCCAGACCTCTAAAGATATTTCCTCCTACAATAACAATTGCCACTTCAACACCTAATTCTACTACTTCCTTAATCTCTTCTGCATAAGCTGACAGTCTCATCGCATCTATCCCGTATTGCTTGTTGCCCATTAGTGCTTCACCACTGAGTTTAAGAAGTATTCGTTTGTATAACATATTCTCTTGAGCTGATTTGAAAACAAAAATAGTCAAAAATATTTATGAGAACTCTTCGTTAATAGGTTTAATGCTCATCTTAATTATTTCCTAATAATCAGCATGTTCTGGATTAATTTTAATAATCTTGTTTTTTAATTAAGTTATCTCAATTACAAATGAAAAAATTAATTTTCCTATATGTTTTCCTTTCTTTACTATATAGCTGTGGTACTTCAAAATCTGTATTATCAGCAGACAAAGCAGTTATAGAAACAACAATAGATTTGGTGAATGTTACTAATGACAGAGTACGTGTATCTATCAACCCAGGGTCATTTAATAAACAAAATATTTCCTTTTTTATTCCAAAAATGGTTCCGGGGACTTATAGTGAGGATGACTATGGTAAGTATATACAAGACCTCAAGGCTATTGATTATCAGGGGAATGAACTTTTGGTTACTTCAATCGGAACCAATGAATGGAAAATCTCTGATGCAACAAAATTAGACAGGATCAATTATTATGTAACAGATACTTATGATACTGAAGGTGAATTAAACGATCCTGTATTTTCTCCTGCCGGAACTAATATTTTAAAAGACAAAAATTTTGTTTTGAATCTTCATGGCTTTGTAGGTTATTTTGAAGGATTAAAGGAAGTGCCCTATGAGTTAATTGTTTCTTCTCCTTCAAACCTGGTACCAACAACATCATTAATTAAAAAGCAGGATGACACTAATACTATGACGGACACCTTTATTGCTTCAAGATATTTTGAAGTCGTAGATAACCCAATTCTATATGCGAAACCAAACATAGCTTCTTTTGCCATCAACGATATTACGGTTAATTTAAGTATTTATTCTCCTAATGATGTTTATTCCGCCGCAGATCTAAAAGAGAGCATGGAGCGTATGATGAGAGCTCAAAAAGCATTTCTTGGCGAGATTGATGGAACTAAGGAATATAATATATTATTGTATCTGTCTACATTAGACGAAAATGATGCTTCCGGTTTCGGTGCCTTGGAACATCATTCTTCCACTCTTGTAGTACTTCCGGAGCAAATGCCTTTAGAAGCTCTGGAAAAAGCAATGATAGATGTTGTATCTCATGAATTTTTTCATATAGTTACCCCCTTGAATGTACATTCAAAGGAAATTCAATTTTTTGATTATAACAATCCAAAAATGTCAGAACACCTATGGATGTATGAAGGGACTACCGAATATTTCGCCAACCTGTTTCAGATTCAACAGGGTTTAATTGATGATGCCGATTTTTATAAACGAATTGTGGAGAAAATATATAACTCTAAGTCATATAATGATACAATGTCATTTACAACAATGAGCAGAAATGTTTTGGAAGATCCATATAAAGGGAATTATGCCAATGTATATGAAAAGGGAGCCTTAATAAATATGAGTTTAGATATTAAGCTTAGAGACTTAAGTAATGGAGAAAAAGGAGTATTATGGTTAATGAAGGAGCTTTCAAAAAAATATGACAATGACACCCCATTTGAAGACGATGAAATTATCGGAGAAATTGTAGATCTGACTTATCCTGAAATAAAATCATTTTTTGATACCTATGTAATAGGCAATACACCATTGAATTATGATGAGATTTTGGCGTCTGTTGGATTAAGGACTGCTGACATACAAGAGCGAAGCGGTTATTTTTTGGATGGAGAAATACCATTTATAGATATTGATCAAACGAATAATGATGCGATATTTATTAGAAATGGCATTGAATTAAATACTTTCTTTACAGGTCTTGGCGCTCAGGGAGGCGATACAATAATGAGCATAGACGGCATGCCTATTACATTAGAATCCATTAGGCCTATAATTGGACAGAGTTTTGGATGGACATCCAATAGGAAAATTACCATGGTCGTTCAGCGAGGCGAGGAAGAATTAATACTCAAAGGCAAAGTAGGGACACCGACTGTTAAGGTTACCACTATTGTACCCTTGGGTGATTTGGAAAATACCCCTCAATCGGAACTAAAGAGAGCCTGGCTTAAAGGCTAATGAGCTCTCCAGTATAGTTAAGGTTTCATTAAATGAACTTTTAACTAGAAGAACAGTATTGGATTAAATTGATTAAATAAAAAAAACCACTTTTCTTTTCGAAAAGTGGTTTTTTATTAAATATTAAATTTGAGTTTTATCCTAAAGCTACCCTCTCAAAACCTGTGATTTTCAACTCGGGATCTACAGATTGAATGTACTGAGAAACACTTTGTTTACTATCCTTAATAAAATCCTGGTTGACAAGAGTATTGTCTTTAAAGAAACGCTTTAATTTGCCCTTTGCAATATTATCCAACATGGCCTCAGGCTTACCTTCCTGACGCAATTGATCTTTAGCTATTTCTATTTCCTTGTCAATAACGGATTGATCTACTGCAGATTCATCAAGCGCAACAGGATTCATAGCGGCAGCCTGCATGGCTACATCTTTAGCAGCAACAGCAGCACCTTCAACTGCACTCGAAAGTCCAATCAATGTTGCAATCTTGTTACCTGCGTGAATATATGATCCCACAAAAGGAGCATTTAGCTTTCTAAAGCCACCAATTTCAATTTTTTCACCAATTACACCAGTCTGTTCAGTTAATTTTTCTTGTACTGATATGCCATTGTAATTAGCATTTAAGAATTCATCTTTACTATCAAAATCAAGTGCAAGTTGAGCCAGTTCATTAGCCAGAGTAACAAAACTATCATTCTTGGCAACAAAATCGGTTTCACAATTAAGTGAAATAATAACTCCGGTAGTTTTGTCAGAATTAACCTGAGCTATAGCAGCTCCTTCAGAAGAATCTCTGTCTGCTCTCTTAGCAGCCACTTTCTGTCCTTTTTTTCGAAGGATTTCAATAGCTTTCTCAGAATCTCCTTCAGCTTCAACCAATGCATTTTTGCAGTCCATCATTCCTGCACCTGTGATCTTTCTTAAATTGTTAACTTCTGCGGCGGTAATTTTTACCATTTTATTTTCTTTTTATTGAACACGAGCACTCGTGTTCAGTTGTCAATTATTTAATTAATCTATAATTATTCTACTCCACCTTTGGCCTTATCCTGCCAATCTTTCAATTCATCCCAGTTTCCATCAGCAGCCATTTTTGCTTGCTTTGGCCAGGATTCTGGATCTAAATGTGCCATTCTGGAACTCGCTTCAGTCAGGATTTCCTTAATTTTTTCTGCATTCGCTTTAGCTAATTTTGCATATGAATCAATACCTGCCTTGGTAAGTGCTTCGGCCGCTTTTGGGCCAATACCTTCAATCTTTGTGAGATTGTCAGAGTCCACTTTTGCGGGTTTTTTAACTGCCGCTTTTTCCTTTTTCTCGGTTACCGGCACAGCATCTTCTTTTGTTTCCTTAGTGGTATCTTTTTTTGCAACAGCTTTAGCTTTTTCCTCTTTGGGAGCTTTAACAGCTTCAACTTTTTCTTCCTCTACTTTTTCTTTAACTGCTGTTTCGGCTTTGGTTGTAGTTTCTGCAGCGCCACCTTCTTTTTCAGATTGTTTTTCGGATTTACGTTCTTCCAGACCAGCTGCAATTGCATTTGTAACTTCCGTTAATATAACATTGATAGATTTAGAAGCATCATCATTGGAAGGAATTACATAATTAATTGGTCTTGGATCTGAGTTGGTATCCACCATAGCAAATATGGGAATATTCAATTTTTGAGCTTCTTTTACGGCAATATGCTCACGCATTGTATCTACAATAAATAAGGCGCCAGGTAAACGCGTCATATCCGATATAGAGCCAAGATTCTTTTCTAACTTAGCACGAAGACGATCTACCTGCAAACGTTCTTTTTTAGAAAGGGTCATAAATGTTCCATCTTTCTTCATCCTATCAATGGAAGCCATTTTTTTTACTGCTTTTCTAATAGTCACAAAGTTAGTCAACATACCACCGGGCCATCTTTCTGTGATGTATGGCATATTTACGTTGGCTACTTTCTCAGCAACAATATCTTTAGCCTGTTTCTTAGTAGCTACAAATAAGATCTTCCTGCCAGAGGCAGCAATTTTGGACAAGGCTTCATTAGCCTCTTCCAATTTAGCAACTGTTTTATATAAATTGATTACGTGAATTCCATTCCGCTCCATGTAGATATAGGGAGCCATATTTGGATTCCATTTTCTTGTAAGGTGTCCGAAGTGTACACCTGCTTCTAATAATTCTTTAACTTCAGCTTTCTTAGCCATTTTTAATACTTAGTTTACGTTCTTTTGAATTAGCAATGTTGAAGTGGTATTCCTTATTAACGGAAAGCCTCCAACATTTAGATGCTAAACTAAATTTAACCTTTACCTGTTTTTATAGATACCTATAAAATATAGGTAATTAACAGGTTGAGATTTTTAATTGTCCCTTTAACGAGAGACTTTCAATGAACTTGGGTTAAAAATCCTGAATTCATTCCAGGACCATATATTTTTATCGTTTCGAGAATTGGAATTTCTTTCTTGCTTTTTTCTGACCAAACTTTTTACGTTCAACCATTCTGGGATCTCTTGTTAGCAATCCTTCAGGTTTTAAGAATTCCCTGTTTTCGGCCTCAATCTCACACAGAGCCCTTGACAAAGCTAAGCGTACTGCTTCTGCCTGTCCGGTAATTCCACCTCCGTAAACATTAACTTTCACGTCATAAGTGTCCACGGTATTGGTTAAAGCAAAAGGTTGTTTTACTTTATACTGTAAAGTAGCTGTAGAGAAATAATCTTCTAATGTCCTTTTATTAACAGTAATGTTGCCTTTTCCTTCTGACATATAAACGCGTGCAACAGCCGTTTTTCTTCTGCCTATTTTATGAATTATGTCCATTTAATTAAGGTCATTTAAGTTAATCGCTTTTGGTTTTTGTGCTTCCTGATCATGATCAGTTCCAGCATAAACTCTTAAGTTTCTAAACATTTCAGCACCCAATTTGTTTTTAGGAAGCATACCTTTTACTGCTTTTTCAATGATACTCGCAGGATTTTTCTCTAAGAGTTCTCTGGCAGTGGTTGATCTTTGACCTCCGGGATATCCCGTATATCTGGTGTAGGTCTTGTCTTCCCATTTATTGCCGCTAAGTTGAATTTTCTCCGCGTTCACAATAACAACATTGTCTCCGCAATCAACATGTGGCGTAAAACTTGGTTTGTATTTACCTCTTAAAATTTTTGCCACTTTAGAAGAAAGACGTCCCAATGTATGGCCTTCAGCATCAACTAATAACCACTGTTTTTCAACAGTATTCTTATTAGCCGATTTGGTCTTGTAGCTCAATGTATCCACTACTTCTTTTTTTATAAATTAAACACTTCAATCCCGTTTAACGGGCTGCAAATGTACAACTATTAAGTTTAAATGCAAACCGTTGTTTCTCTAATTTTTAAAAATAATTATGTCTGTTTAAATCTAATATTTTAAGCAACATTTTGAGAATAATGCATTAAGTAAATTATAAAGGCTATTAAACTAACCTTATAATCGTCCTCTAATCTAACCCTCTAAACATACTATTTGGCCATTTTTTACGTTTTTCAACAGATAAAACATTTATAAACCCAAAAAAAAATGAAACGTAACCTATTAACCCTTTTTATTGCAACAGCTCTTTTATTTTCCTGCTCATCAGACAAGGATGATTTAAATCAGGAGAATGATATTGTTGGTTCATGGGAACTAACGGCATTGGAAATTGATGAAAGTACGGCAAGTGATGACGAACAATACGCCCAGGATATTTTAAGCTTTTTATCTGCAATGAATTGTTCTATTATGACAATTACTTTTAATGCAGACCTAAGCGTAATTACTGAAAACTCTGGAAACTATCTGGAGATAAACGTAAATCCTGAAGGTACGGGAATCAATGTTCCATGTCCAACGGAAAAAGATACTAGTGTAGATAGTTATAGGTATGAAGAAGGAGTACTGACCTATATAGATGAAAATGAGGTCGAGACTACTGTGAACGCTGATATTTCAGGTAACACTATGAGAGTAAATGCCACGGAATTAGATTTTGCTAATTTTAATGATGGTGGTGTTTTGATCTTTACAAAAAGGTAATAAGAAATTCAACTGATACTAAAAACCCTTCGTACAAAAACGAAGGGTTTTTATTTTTTATAAAACTTGGTTTGTAAACTCTGCTCCTTAGATGAAACAGATATTATGTATATGCCAGGGTTAAGGGAGGCAATTGGAATATTAAGGGCATGGTTGCGAATTTCCCATCTATATTGCTGGATGATATTACCGGATATATCAGAAATAAGGATATCTGCTTTTGAACTATTCTCTAGCCCAAGTAGATTAACGACATTGGTAGCCGGGTTGGGGAACACCTTTATTTCAGTCTGATAATTTTTATTATCCGAATTAACATCTTGCTGAGCATCTAAACATAAAGTGCTCAAAACCAAAAAAAAGAAACAGACAGGAACTTTTGCCATGACTTAGTTTTATTTTGAAGAGCTTAATAAGCTCATTTTTCGAGGCAAATAATCATATCACAGAGTAATAATCTTACCCTATAAATAAAACGGATAATTCCTGTTTTTCGTATCAGTGGGCTTCAAGCCAATTCTCACCGATACCCAGTTCTACATCTAAGGGTACAAGAAGTTCATAGGCGTTTTCCATTTCGGTTCTAATCATAACCTGGAGGTCTTCCAGTTCTGGTTTAAAAACGTCAAAGACCAGTTCATCATGGACCTGGAGAAGCATCTTGGTTTTAAAATTACCTTCTTTAAGTTTTCTGTGGATATTGATCATTGCTATTTTTATAATGTCGGCTGCACTACCCTGTATAGGCGCATTCACGGCGTTCCTTTCGGCGGCACCGCGGACAATGGCATTACTTCCATTAATATCTTTTAAATAGCGTCTCCTGCCCAGCACCGTTTGTACATATCCATTTTCCCGCGCAAAGTCTATTTGATCACTAATATAATTTCGCAGTTTTGGATACGTCTTGTAGTAAGTATCAATTAATTCCTTAGCCTCCGTCCGTGATAGTTCTGTTTGATTGCTCAATCCAAAGGCCGATACTCCGTATATTATACCAAAATTTACGGTTTTGGCATTACTTCTCTGATCTCTGGTAACTTCGTTCAATGGGACATTAAAAACTTTTGAAGCCGTTGAAGCGTGAATGTCTTCCCCATTTTTAAAGGCTTCAATCATTGTTGTTTCTTCACTTAGCGATGCAATTATTCTAAGCTCTATTTGACTGTAATCAGCAGCTAAAAGGATATAATTATCATCTCTGGGAATAAAAGCTTTGCGCACCTGTCTGCCACGTTCAGTGCGTATTGGTATGTTCTGAAGGTTAGGATTGTTGCTGCTTAATCTTCCTGTGGCGGCTACAGTTTGCATATAATCTGTATGTACTCTGCCAGTACTTTCTTCAACCTGTTCGGGTAATGCATCAATATAGGTGCTCTTCAACTTGGCCAGTCCTCTGTAATTTAGGACATCTTTAATTATTTCGTGGTCTTTGGCAAGATAAGAGAGCACATCTTCCGATGTGGAATACTGGCCAGTTTTTGTTTTTTTGGGCTTGTCTACAAGTTTTAGCTTATTAAACAAAATATTACCTAATTGCTTTGGAGATGCAATATTAAATTCTTCACCAGCCTCTTTGTAGATCTTGACTTCCAGGTCTTTTATATCATTTTCCAAATCTTTTGAAAGCGAATGAAGAAATTCTTTATCAAGGTTTATACCCTCTAATTCCATAGTTGCCAAAACATTCACCAAAGGAATCTCAATATTTTTGAAAAGCCCTTCTGTATTAGCTTCCTTAAGTTCCTTTGCAAACTGCTTAGCCAACTGAAATGTTATATCAGCGTCCTCTACAGCGTATTCTGTTTGCCTTTCCAAACTAACCTCGCGCATGCTCAACTGGTTTTTGCCTTTTTTTCCTATCAGCTCGGTTATAGATACCGGGGTATAGTTCAGGTAAGTTTCTGCTAACACATCCATATTATGGCGCATATCCGGATTTATAAGGTAATGCGCTAACATGGTATCAAATAAACTTCCTTTGACGGAAACATTATATTTGTGAAGTACTTTTATGTCATATTTTAAATTCTGTCCAATTTTCTCTATCTGTTCAGCTTCGAAAAAAGGTCGGAGTTGTTCAATTAATTCCTGAGCATTTTCTCGTTCTTCAGGAAAAGGAACATAAAAACCTTTACCGGTTTCCCAGGAGAAGGCAATGCCTACTAGTTCGGCTACAAGAGGATTTAAAGAAGTTGTTTCCGTATCAAAACAAACTGCAGATTGTTTCATTAAATTTTGAAGAAATAACTTCATACCCATCCCAGGTGAGACACTCTGATAAACATGAGATACATCCTTAATGGTTTTTCTGCTCGAAAATTCTTTTAAAGTAGCAGGAGAATCACCATCAGTTCCAAATAGCGAAAACTGACCACTTCCAGCGGCCTGGGGCTCCTTCTTCTGTTTTGGTTCCTGATTGTTGATTTTTTCATCTGCAACATCAGTTTCCTCTGAGAAAATCCTCAAGAATTGTTCTTTTAGCCTTCTAAATTCTAATTCTTCAAATATTTTCTGTACTTCTTCACTATTGGGTTCAGATAGCTCGTAATCCTTGGCGTCAAAAGTAACTTCACATGTTACACAAATGGTTGCTAACTTTCTTGAGAGTCTGCCCAACTCGGCATTTTCCTCCACCTTCTCTTTCATTTTACCTTTCAGTTTATCCGTATTCGCAAGAAGGCCTTCAAGGGTTCCAAATTCGGCAATAAATTTTTTGGCTGTTTTATCACCAACTCCGGGAAGTCCTGGGATATTATCACTGGCATCCCCCATCATTCCCAAATAGTCAATGACCTGTTCGGGGCGTTCTACCCCAAATCGATTTTGTATTTCCGGGATTCCCCAAATTTCAATTCCATTGCCCATTCGGGAAGGGCGGTACATAAAAATATTTTCTGACACCAATTGCCCGAAATCCTTGTCGGGTGTAACCATAAATACTTTGTATCCTTCTTTCTCTGCCTGTTTGGCTAATGTGCCAATAATGTCATCCGCTTCCAAGCCAGATATCTCTACGCAGGGAATATGCATGGCTTTAAGAATGGCCTGAATTATTGGTACGGCCACCCGAATGGCGTCCGGGGTCTCAAGGCGGTTTGCCTTATATTCTGCAAATAACTCTGTACGCTCCGCACTGCCGTCCTTATCGAAACAGACAGCAAGGTGGTCTGGCTTTTCTCGCTTAATAACATCAAACAAGGAATTTACGAACCCCATAATAGCAGAGGTGTCCATTCCTTTGGAATTAATCCGGGGGTTTTTAATAAGGGCATAATACCCCCTGAATATCAATGCATATGCATCCAATAAAAAAAGTCGCTTCTGATCTGCCATTTTTAGTGTTCTTGTAGAATTTCAAAACTACAAAGTTTAAGTGCTTTAGTAAAGTATTTAAGTGCTTATATAGCTGCTTGCTTTATTATTAACATGTCCTTTTTCGGAATATACCCTGTAGGTAAAGCCCGGCTGTATGCAATACCCTCCGGTTTCTCCTTTTTTATTGATAGCAATAAAGCCAATTTGGAAATCCAGTTTCTCCTTATTTTTGGATATGATGCGTTTAACCCCTTCTTCACAAGCCTGCTGCGGTGTTTTACCCTGCCTCATCAATTCAACAATAAGAAAACTCCCTACAGTGCGAACAACTTCTTCACCAACCCCTGTTGCAGTTGCTCCGCCAACTTCATTATCAATAAAGAGACCAGCTCCTATAATTGGAGAATCACCCACCCGACCTTCTATTTTATAGGCCATCCCGCTTGTTGTGCAAGCACCTGCGATATCTCCTTTTCTGTCAATTGCCAGCATCCCAATGGTGTCGTGATTTTCTATGTTTATAATAGGCTGGTATTTCGAAGTTTTTTTCCATTCTATCCACTCTGCCTTCGATTTCTCAGTAAGTAGGTTTTCTTTTTTAAAACCCTTTTCGTAAGCAAACAATTCTGCCCCTTTCCCTGCAAGCATTACATGAGGCGTATCCTCCATTACCTTTCTTGCAACCGAAATGGGATGGACTATATTTTGAAGGTATACAACAGCTCCACAATTGCTATCTTTGTCCATTATACAGGCATCCAGGGTAACATTGCCCTCACGGTCCGGTCTACCACCCTTTCCTACAGATTGATTATTTATATCTGCTTCTTCAATCATTACCCCTTGTTCAACGGCATCTAAAGCGGAACCGGCACCATTGAGCACCTGCCATGCTTTATTTGTTGCATTGGGCACATCCCAAGTTGCAATTACAATAGGTTTTAGTATTTCATTAACCGATGGATGTTTTTTATCAGTTTCGCAGGCGGATAATATGGAAGCAGAGAAGATGCCGGCTGTACTTAAGGAAGAATTTTTTAAAAATTTTCTACGTTTCATCTTACAGGGTTGCGTATTTTTATATGCCTAAATATATGAAATGATCATAGAAGTATGCGCTAATTCTTATCAATCAGCTGTCAATGCAGAGGAAGCAGGAGCAGATAGAATTGAGCTCTGCACTGAATTAGCAGTGGGAGGTATAACACCGTCCTTTGGTCTGATAAAGAAAGTGTCTGAAAAACTTAGTATTCCCATCCATGTATTGATTAGACCAAGAAGTGGAGATTTCACTTACTCCAGGGAAGAATTTCAGATTATGAAAACAAATATTGCACTCTGCGCAGATCTCGGTGTTTCTGGAATTGTTTCGGGAGTTTTGCAATCTGATGGGACACTGGATAAAACACGAACCGGGGAGTTAATTTCTGCTGCCGGAGATTTACAATTTACTTTTCATCGGGCATTTGACTGGGTAACTGACCCTTTAAAAACACTGATTGAGCTCGAGGATTTGGGAGTGGATTGTATTTTAACATCCGGAGGGCGACAATCAGCAGAAGAGGCGATAAATCAGTTGACCTTGTGGAGAGAGAAAGCGAAAAAATGTGTTATCATGCCTGGCGGAGGAATACGAGAACACAACGCATTGTTTTTTAAGAATAAAGGATTTCAAGCCATTCACCTTTCGGGATTAAAGTTTAGCAAAACACTTAAAAAAAAGCCTGAACTTTCAATGAATAATGCCGCTTATCTCAGAGATGATGAAATAGCCTTTACAGATCCCGAGATTGTTCGTGCACTTATTGAAAGCGTTAAATAAAGGTAAAGTTGTAAAGCGATACTCTTTTAAAGAAATATATTTGTAAAAAAAACATATGCTACGCTGGATTGTTTTTGTAATAATTTATTTTATTTTGGGCTTCTATACCTTACAAGCCTTAAAGACCGCAACCAGGTTTCCCTGGGTTTACTATGTTTTTATTGCCATGTCGTTATTAGTACTGGGGAACTTTATTTTTCAATTTACCTGGGGTGAAACCGGCGGCCGGGTTTTAAGCAGGCCTAAAAGTTATGCTTTTGGGTTTTTGGTAGCCATCCTTACTTTCAAAACTATTACAATTATATTTCTTTTTTCTGAAGATATTTTCAGATTGATTACAGCGGGATATCAGAAATTTTTTGGCACAGCCAGGGCGTTCAGTCTGCCGGAAAGAAGAAGGTTTTTAAGCTTAATTGCCATGGGTATCGCAGCAATTCCTTTTGGGGCATTACTATACGGCATGTATAGAGGGAAATACAATTTTAAGGTATTGAAATACATAATGGAATATGAAGATCTACCTCCAGCTTTTGATGGATATCAGATTACTCAAATTTCAGATATTCACAGCGGAAGTTTTGACAATAGAGGAAAAATTGAATATGCTGTTGATTTGATTAATCAGCAAAGGAGTGATATTATTTTTTTTACCGGAGATATGGTAAATAATAAAGCGGAGGAAATGAAACCATGGGCTGAATTGTTTTCAAACCTTAGTGCCGTAGATGGCAAATATTCAATTCTTGGGAACCATGATTATGGCGATTATGTAACTTGGGAAACCGAAGAGGAAAAGATGAAAAATTTGGATGAGCTTAAGCTGATGCAAAAGGAAATGGGTTTTGATCTCTTGCTGAATGAGAGCAGATATCTGGTAAAAGAGGAAGATAAATTGGCTTTAATTGGGGTAGAAAATTGGGGAAGAGGAGGTTTTAGAAAGTCGGGTGACTTAAAAAAGGCAGCCTCTGAAATTGGCAAGGATGATTTTAAAATCCTATTGAGTCATGATCCATCGCATTGGGAGGATATAGTTTTAAAAGATAAGTATCATTATCATCTAACGCTGAGTGGTCATACTCATGGGATGCAGTTTGGGATTGAAATTCCCGGATGGGTTAAATGGAGCCCGGTCAAATGGAGGTATAAATATTGGGCCGGTATATATGAAGAACTGGGAGAATTTATAAATGTAAACCGTGGATTTGGATTTTTAGGCTATCCGGGAAGGGTCGGTATATGGCCGGAAATCACTGTTATTACTCTAAAAAGGAAAGAATTAACTTGAATTTAACTTTCAGGTAATGCCCAAAATTAAGGGCATACCGGATTTTTTAACATTTTTTCATACATTTGATCCATAACCTAATGTAATTTATATGTCCAAATTTGGTGAACTTATAGATCTAAATATCCCTGTATTACTTGATTTCTATGCAGAATGGAATGAACAATCTACTTCAATGCACCCGGTTCTTAGGGATGTTGCAGCAGCATTAGGAGATAAAGGAAAGGTTATAAAAATAGATGTAGATAAGAACAAGGAACTATCACAGGCACTTAGAATTAAAGGCTTGCCAACCCTTATGATTTATAAAAAAGGGGAAATGGTTTGGAGACAAAGTGGGGAGCAAGATGCAAACACTCTTATTGGAATACTAAACGAATACCTCTAAATAGTAACTGAGCATTTATATTAATATCCTCCAGGTAAAGAATTAGTTGCCAATTTATTAACCCTATCCATTTCTTTTCAGGAATCAAACTCAGTCTTCAGAAAATGAATCTTGTTCAACTTCCAAAGTATCTCTCATATCCGGATTCGATTGCTCCATTAAAGGTGGCTCTTCTAGCACTTCATCTTTATAGAAATGACTAAACCGGTCTATATGTTCGTTAAAAATTAAGGTTTCTTTTTCTGCTATCTCCCGGTCACTATTTTCGATAAGAATATCAATGTTTCTTCTGTATGCTTCCATGTCGCCAATAATATCTTCAATATTATCGTATTGTTCATCTAATGGAATGCTCGAATAATAGTCCAAACGATCCTGGTAGATATTCCTTAATTTATAGAATAAATCTCGGGCTTTCTGTGTTTCTCCTACCTTATAATAACCATCCACAAAAGGTTCGACAAAAGCGTAAAATCCAAAGTATTCTACTGGCAAATTTGTCATAGCAATGTTAATCACATCTTTTGCTTTGTCTATTTCGTTTTCATTTATAAGGGCTTCGGTCAATCGTGCAAGATTGCCCCGGAAAGATAAACCTTGTGTTCTGGTTTGAGGATCATGATAAATATCTGAACTTCCTGAATTACCCCAATCCCATCCTTTTACGATATCGTACATCAGTTCTGTATCTATTCGACCCATCTCAAAAGAACTTTGATTTTTTGTTTGGATGGGCACCAGCTTATAGGCTAGCCCCTCCAGTTGTAAATACTCTTTCATCCAGATGTATTCTGCTTTGTCAAAACTACCGCCAGAAAAATAGATTGGACGTTTCCAATCATTATTTGCAATGATATCCAACATCAAAATTCTGTTTTTTGGCAAAGCACTTTTCGGTAGGTCAATATCAATATAATCCACAATTAACGCCGAATCTTTTTCTTTTACCAGGCCACTTTCTAATACATTTTTCTTGTTAACGGGTACTCTTATTTTGTTAGTTGGATAATATACAAGGTCTAGTGTGCTCTCAGAATATCCACTTAGATCTGCACCCTGTTTTTCAAGTATATACTTGAATTTTGTCTGAGGTTTATTGCTCCCCACCCAATTCATAAAGTCTTTGATGTTCCATCGTTTTTCAGCCAAACCAGGAAGACCCTGATAATAAATAACATCCCTGTTGCCATATCGGTACAGATCATGTGTCAGTTGAGAGGGTATGGCTTCACTTTTATAAGCCTTTCGTTTCATTTGATCAACATACCAGTCCGTAGCAAAAAGGCTGGTACAAATTATACGTATATCGGTACGGTACCCCTCAATTTCCTGCGCATACCAAAGTGGAAAAGTATCATTATCTCCAATTGTGAATAACATGGCGCCCGCATCTTCCTGACAGGAATCCAGATAAGCCTTCGCGCTGGTTCGGGCCGTAAATCGGTTAGAACGGTCGTGATCATCCCAATTTTGGAAGGCCATAACACCAGGGACAGTCAAAAGACATATAACAATAACTCCCGGCGCAAGTACCTTTGGGGTTATCAATTTTTTAAATTCTTCATATAGACCATAAACACCTAAACCTATCCATAAGGCGAAAATATAAAAGGAACCTACAAGCGAATAATCCCGTTCACGTGGCTGAAAAATATAAGGATTGGTGTAGAATTGAATTGCAATTCCCGTAAAAATAAAAAACACAAAAAGAGCCCAGAATTGCTTAGGGTTTTTGGTAAGTTGAAAAACCAAACCTATAATCCCAAGAATTAAGGGTAAAAAGAAATACGTATTTCTTCCTTTATTGTCCAATACCTCTTTTGGGAGATTCTCCTGACTCCCCAAACGCAGGTTGTCTATAAATCCAATCCCGCTTAACCACTCACCATTACCATTATAACGACCCTGTACGTCATTCTGCTTTCCAACAAAGTTCCACATAAAATAACGCCAGTACATATAACCAAATTGAAACTGAAACATATATTTTACATTCTGCCAAACACTTGGTGGTTCTACTTCCAAATACTCTCCAAATTGTCGTAAAAAACCAATGTATTGTTCTTCATCTATTTCGCCATTGGCAAGTCCAGATTTAACCTGGGCAACTGCTTTGCGCAACTCCTCATTAGACGTCTTCATCTTAAAGTTCAAAGGGCCGAAATATTTCATATAATTTTCGGCATTCTGATCGCTCCACATACGCGGTAATATACCCCTGTGATCTTCGTTAGGGCCCTGCATCGCATTCTTGTATTTATTTACAATAATGTATTTACCCAGCTCTTTATCTTTTTCATATTTGGGTTTATCATCCTTCTCAGGGCCCGCCGGCGCAAACGTATCGGAGTAATAAGTGCCATAAATCGGGCTATCTACCTGAGGGTATTGCTCTCTATTGTAATAGGCGAGTAATGAACGGGCATCTGAGGGGTTATTTTCATTGACAACGACATTGGCATTCGCTCTGATTGGTAACATTAACCAGGAAGAAAAACCAAGAAATAAATACATAGCACATAGCACAAAGGTATTGGCTATCCTGAAATTATTTTTTCTCGTATATCGCAATCCAAAGTAAAAGGCGCCAATAAAAATAAGAAGCATAATCACGGAACCCGAATTAAAGGGCAGACCAATGCTATTGATAAAGAAGACTTCGCTCCAGCCAAATAATTTTAGAACATAGGTCAATGAAAATTTATAAACCAACAATAAAATAGCAATAACAGTGATATTAGCTAAAAGAAAATTCTTAATGGTAGTGGTCTTATATTTTTGGAAATAGTATAACAAACCAATGGTGGGTATGGCCAAAAAGCCCATAAATTGAATTCCAAAAGTAAGCCCCACTACAAAGGATATAAGTATCAGCCAGCGATTACCTCTGGGGTCCTCCAGGTCATCAGTCCATTTTAATCCCATCCACAACAGCAGTGCCATAATAAAACTAGCCATTGCATATACTTCAGTTTCTACGGCATTAAACCAAAAACTATCTGAAAAAGTAAAAGCCAATGCACCAACTAAGCCACTTCCCAAAACCGCTATTGCATTGCTGTTTGTAAACTTTTCTTTATTGGATATTAGCTTACGTGTAAGATTGGTGATAGTCCAGAACATAAACAATATGGTAAAAGCACTGGAAACCCCGGAAACATAATTTACCATTCGTGCAACCTGGTCTGGTTCCAAAGCAAACATGGCAAAAAATGCTCCAATCATTTGAAGCAATGGAGCTCCTGGTGGATGAGCTACCTGTAATTTAGCGGAAGTTGTAATATATTCTCCGGCATCCCAAAAACTGCTCGTAGGCTCAACCGTAAAAGAGTAAATGATAAGGGCTATAAAAAAGACGACCCATCCAAAGATGGTGTCCCATTTCTCGAAGTTCTTTGAAAACATGTATTATGAAGTTTACCAGTCTCGGCGAATTTACTAATTAAAATAGATATGGGCTTAATATTTTGTCAAACCTTTAACAGGAGGCTGTGGTTCTTTTTTTTGATCGATTGTATCCAAAATATTTGTGCAAATAAAAGTTTGTCTTAAATTTGCAGGCTCTTATGCACTAATGGCCTATGGTGTAATTGGCAACACAGCTGGTTTTGGTCCAGTCGTTCTAGGTTCGAGTCCTAGT
>CAJQNH010000022.1 GCA_905479615.1 uncultured Eudoraea sp. | reverse complement strand
AACCAAATACCGCTACAGGCCCCATAGGGAAAAGCATCTTTCTTATATCGGGTTTTGGTACAGGAGTCCTGTCTGGCAGCGCAGTATCAATACTGGCCTCTACCCAGGAACCATCTTCCAAAGTGTTGGCAAAGGTTCTTAACTGACCGACGGTGCGCCCCCGTTCTCCTTTAGCCCTGCCTTCGGGGAGACCGCTTTCCAGGCAATAGGTATCGATAAGCAAATCACCCAGGGCTTCGATTTCATCAGCAATAACTCTTAAAAAGCCAGCCTTACGTTCGGCTGTGAAATTTCTATAACTTTCAAAAGCTTCTGAGGCTAGTTTTGCGGCTTCATTCAGTTCCTCTTCTGTGGCTTCATAAAAAGTCCATTCGTTCTCCAGATTTAATTTGGGATTAAAAGTTTTATAGGTCTTGTTGCCATTGGCAGAGTGTTTATTTCCAATATAATTTTTTCCTGTGATCATAGTTATGTTCGTTATGCCGTATGATAAGATGTTTTGTTCAAATTTTTATAATCCGGTAATGTTGGTCTGGATTTCATTCCTTTTTCAATAATTTTTAAAACCCTTTGGCGTTCGTCTCCCTGCAGCGGGAGTCTGGGTGCCCTCACATTTTCTGTGCCTATTCCCGTGGCCACTTCAGCCAATTTAATATTCTGCACTAACTGTGGGCTTATATCCAATTCTAACAGCGGTAAAAACCAGCGGTAAATTTGTAGAGCCTCGGCAGTTCTGCCGGCTTTTGCCAATTCGTAAATGGCAACTGTTTCCTGTGGAAAGGCACAAACCAGGCCGGCTACCCAGCCATCGGCCCCCATTAATATACTTTCAAGTCCAAGGGTATCTACCCCTGTAAGTACTTTTAACCGATCTCCAAATCTGTTTTTTATGCGGGTGATATTAGAAATATCGCGGGTAGATTCTTTTACCGCCTGTATGTTCTCACATTGCAACATTTCTTCAAACATATCCAGGGTAACTTCAATTCCATAGTCTACCGGATTATTGTAAATCATGATAGGCAGGTCTGTACTTTGGGCAATAGCCTTAAAATAGGTAACCGTTTCAAAATCATTTGCTTTATAGCGCATTGGGGGTAGCATCATAAGTCCGCTTGCGCCGTACTTCGCCGCATTATCTACAGCCCTAACAGCCCCTTTGGTCGATTGTTCTGCAATGTTTATGATAACAGGAATTTTCCCGTCTACAATCCCAACAGTGGTCTCGATCAGGATTCTTTTTTCTTCGTCTGAAAGCGTACTGGCTTCTCCCAGGGTGCCTCCCAGAATAATTCCATTAACCCCTGCCTGGAGCTGTGCATTAATATTTACCTCAAACATCTTTAAATCCAGGGTATCGGATTCTGTAAATTTGGTAGTTACAGCGGGCATAACGCCCTTCCATTGTACTTGCATAATTATCAGGGATTAATTGTAAAATTAATTATTTTACTATATCGAATTTATAAACGGTTGTCGATTTGTATTTATCTCCCGGTGCTAATAAGGTACTCGGGAAGTTTGGTTGGTTAGGAGAATCTGGGAAATGTTGTGTTTCCAGGCAAAAAGCGTTTCTTTTCATATAAGGGTTTCCACTTTTACCAATACTGCTCCCATTTAAAAAGTTGCCACCGTATAACTGGACACCAGGTTCGGAAGTGTACACTTCCATTACTCTACCACTTGTAGGCTCGGATACCCGTGCTGCCAAAACAAGCCCTTCACTATTTTTAGGAGATTGGTTCAGCACAAAATTATGATCATAACCTCCTCCTATAACCATCTGTGCATGATTACTATCCAGGTCTCTGCGAATTGTTTTCGGCGTGGTAAAATCAAAGGGTGTGTCATCAACCCTCTCAATGGTACCAATAGGGATAAGTCCGGTATCTACCGGGGTATATGCAGAGGCGTTGATCATCATTACATGATCATTAACATCCCCCTTACCTTCACCTTTAAGGTTAAAATAGGAATGGTTGGTTAAATTAATAACAGTGGTTTTATCTGTGTTGGCTTCATAGCTGATTTTTAGTTCATTGTTATCTGAAAGAATATAGGTAACCTTTACATCGAGGTTACCGGGATAACCTTCCTCCATATCGGGAGAAACGCGGGTAAATTCAATTTGGTTGGCTGCGGTTTGCCTGGCTTTCCAGATTACACTTTCAAAACCAATATTACCGCCGTGCAAATGGTTTTCACCATTATTTTTCGCCAGCTTATATTTTGTGTTTTTAATAGAAAATTCGCCCTTTGCAATACGATTTCCATATCGGCCTATTACAGCTCCAAAGTTATTTTTAGGGCCATTCATATAGCCATCCAGTGTGGAAAGCCCCAGAACAACATCGCCCATTGCTCCATTTTTATCGGGTACATGTAAAGAAATTAACCGTTGTCCATAATTAGTAAAATCTGCTCTGAGCCCGTTTTTGTTGGTCAATGTATAGAGGCTAATACTATCGCCCTCAACAACAGCGTAAAAGTCCTCGGGATTTACAGTGTTGGAATATGAAAACCTTTTTTCTATTTTCTGAGGTTGATCTTTGGTGCTATTATCCTTACAGCCTATAACAATTAAGGCCAAAAGGATTATGGATTTTATCTTCATAGTGTTCTAAAATTTAGACCAATAAATGTAGGGAAAAGTAAGCATCTAAAGGAGATGGAACACAAAATATTAATACAAATAATCGATTAATTATATTCATATGTCCTTTAATTTAAATGAGAGATACTCTTTTTCGTAATATTTTCTTATTTTAGGTTGATGAGATTACCTATCACCAGTATTTTAGTGATGCTTCTTTTTGTTCAGTTTTCAATGAGAAGTCAGATAGAGGAAGATAAGGTCCTTCATTTTGCTGCTGGTGCTTTTTCCGGGGCAGCTGGGGCATTAATAGCTTCAAAAATAAGTAAAAGAAATCGATTCTGGACGGTTACCGGCTCTGTGGCAGCCAGTCTTTTAGCGGGCTTAACAAAGGAGGCTATTGATAAAAGTAATGGAGGTAAATGGGATAATGGTGATCTGGCTGCAACGGTCCTGGGGGGCGTAACCGTTGGTGTAAGTATTGAATTATTTTCCAAAAAAGAGGGGAAATACTATGTAAAAAGAAAAAAGTCTGCCAAAAAGAAGAATAAGAATGATAAGTTAATGGCACTCCATTAATTGAATAATTTATTGGATTAGTATCTTAATTTTAAAGCCACTCTCTACGTTTAAAGTAGTATAGCATACCTAAAAATACCACAACCATTACACCCCAGAGCACAAAATACCCGTATTGAAATTTAAGCTCTGGAATGTTTTCGAAATTCATTCCATAGATTCCGGCAATAAAAGTAAGCGGGATAAAGATGGTAGCCATAATGGTCAGCACTTTCATTACTTCATTCATCCGGTTGCTAATGGTAGTCATGTACATATCCATCAAACTCCAGATCAATTCTCTCTGAATATCTATACTTTCTGAGACCTGAATAACATGATCATACAAATCCCTTAAATACAATTGAGTTTTTTCAGTAACCAGTGTGGCTTCAACTTTATCCATCCGGTTTACAACTTCTCTGAGTGGATAAACTGCGCGACGTATTTTTAGAATTTCCCGTTTGAGGCCGTGGATTTCCTGAATCAGATCATTATTTGATTTTTCTTCAAATAGACTTTCCTCCAATTCTTCTATTTTATCACCCATTACTTCCATGAGGTTAAAATAATTATCCACTATGGCATCCATGAGTACATAAAGCAGATAGTCCGCCCCCTGACTCCTAACCCGGCCTTTGCTGTTGCGCAATCGCTCCCTGACCGAATCAAA
>CAJQNH010000021.1 GCA_905479615.1 uncultured Eudoraea sp. | reverse complement strand
TGTTTGGGATCACAACCGCGATCTGTTATTTCAAAGGGCAAGCGTTATTTTAAACGACCCGGAAGCTGCAAAATATGTTTGGGGTACAGGATTTCACTGGTATGAAGACTGGAAAGATGGCGTACCCATGTTTAACAATGTTAAAAATGTAAATGAAACTTTTCCTGATAAGAATTTAATTTTTACAGAAGGCTGCAACGAAGGTTATGATATTGCCAAAATAGAGGAAGAACGACTTGCCGAACGCTATGGAAGGTCTATGATAAATGATTTTAACAATGGAACGGTGGCATGGACAGACTGGAATATTCTCCTCGATGAAACAGGTGGCCCCAACCATGTGGGTAATTTATGTTTTGCTCCGGCACATGGAGACACCAAAACAGGAGAACTTACATTAACGTATTCCTACTATTATATAGGGCATTTTTCTAAATTTATTCGCCCTGGCGCAAAAAGGATCAGCAGCGTTTCCAGCTCAAATTCTTTATTGTCAACCGCATTTGTCAATGCAGACGGTAGTCTGGTAATTGTTGCAATGAATCAAAGTGATGCACCCTTGGAATATGGTATTACTATGAGTTCAAAAACCGCAAAAATTGAAATTCCGGCACATGGGATACAAACCATTGTAATGTCTGAAGAGTAATTTCTCTTTTTATAGAAGTACCAAAAAACAAAAAATATAACCAAACCAAGAACCAATACCATGGAAGAATCAGATAAAGTTATAAAAATGAATAAATCCTATACCATTCTCATAAGCCTGATAGTTGCTTTGGGAGGGTTTTTACTGGGATTTGATAGTGCCGTTATTTCCGGTGCAGTAAAAGGAATTACAGTCTATTTTGAAATGACAGAATGGATGCTCGGATTTTCTGTAGGCTGTGTCGTTTTTGGCGCCATGGCAGGAAATTTAATGGCCGGTCCCCTGAGCGATAAGTACGGCCGAAAAAATGTCTTGATTTTTGTAGCCGCACTTTTTACAATCTCTGCTTCCTGGTCTGCCATGGCAACCGGATATACAGAATTTATTATTGCCCGTATTATTGGAGGCATTGGAATTGGAGGCGCCATCCTTATTGCACCCATCTATATTGCAGAAATAGCACCGCCAAAACTCAGGGGTAGTCTGGTGTCATTCAATCAATTGAATATAGTTATCGGGATATCCGTTGCCTATTTCTCTAATTATTTTCTCGTAGATATGGGTGAAAATAGTTGGAGATATATGTTGGGGGTTGAAGCTATCCCGGCGGCCATTTATTTTTTAGCTCTTTTTACGGTACCAAAAAGCCCACGTTGGTTAATTACTAGATTAAATCAGGTTGAACCGGCAAGAAAGATCCTTGCGAAGATAGGCGGGGAGGAATATGCCGAGATAACTATTGCCGAGATTAAGCGCGGTGTTGCCAAGAAAGAGGAAAAAGGCAAATTAGCCGATCTTTTTAGTAACCGAAACCGCACGATAATGATCATTGCCCTGGGGATTGCCTTTTTTCAGCAAATTACCGGTATAAATGCGGTATTCTATTACGCACCAACCATTTTTGAACAAGCAGGAGGTAGCACAGACTCTTCCTTTTTACAAGCCATTGTCGTAGGGCTTACCAACCTGGTATTCACCCTGGTAGCCATATGGCTGATCGACAGGCTGGGACGTAAACCCCTTTTGTTAATAGGCACTACTTTTATGACTATTGCCCTTTTAATGGCGGCCTTTGCATTTAACAATGCTTCATATGATTTTAATGAGGAAACACTGGCTAAAGTGGGCAACACCGAGATAAGAACTGCTTTAACAGATTTAAATGGCAAATCTTTCGATGGTCAGGCTGCCCTTTTTGAGGAGGTAGAACCTATGATGAATAAAGACCTCTTCCTCAAGTTTAAACGCAATGAAATTACCAACTTTATTCAGGTTAATGCAACCTTGGTGCTTATAGCCATCCTCTTGTACGTGGCAGCTTTTGCAATTTCATTGGGCCCGGTTATGTGGACGCTGATTTCAGAAATATTCCCGACCAAAGTTAAAGGAATTGCCATTTCTGTGGTGGGCTTCTTTAACTCCCTGGTCAGCTTTTCGGTTACCCAGGTATTCCCATGGGAATTATCCAATCTGGGACCAACAGCTACATTTGCCATATATGCCTTATTGTCTTTCTGTGCCATATTCTTTGTCTATAAATACGTTATCGAAACAAAGGGTAAAACATTAGAAGAAGTACAGGAAGTATTAATTAGAAAATAGATTTTAAAATGAGAATTATTGTAAGTATCGTTTGTTTATCATTGCTGTTATCCTGCAAAGATAAATCGGAAAAAAAAGAAGTTGAGGCAACCGCAACTGCAGTTGAAATGCCGGCTAAAGTAGTCATCAATAAGGAGGCAGGTAAATTTGTGCTAAGGGTTAATAATGAACCTTTTTATATTAAAGGCGCAGGCCTGGAGTTTGGTAATGTGCCTGCACTTGCAAGCCATAATGCGAATTCGTTCCGAACCTGGCGAACAGAAAATGGTCAGAAATCCGGAAAGGAAGTGCTTGATGAGGCTTATGAAAATGGCATCATGGTAACTATGGGGATTGAAGTAGGACGGGAGAGACATGGTTTTGATTATGATGATCCCGAAGAAGTAAACAAACAGTTATTAGACATAAAGCAGCAGGTATTAGCCTTAAAAGATCATCCGGCCCTGTTAATATGGGGAATAGGAAATGAGTTAAACCTCCATTATGAGAATCCGAAAGTTTGGGATGCGGTGAATGAAATTTCAGAAATGATCCACGAAGTAGATCCAAATCACCTTACCACCACAAGTTTGGCGGGTATTGGCGAAAAGGAAGTAAAGTATATCAAAGAGCGGTGTCCGGATCTGGATATCTTATCCGTACAGATGTATGGAGATTTACCACAAGTGCCTCGTCTCATAAGAGAATACGGCTGGGAAGGACCCTATATGGTAACAGAATGGGGGGCAACCGGGCATTGGGAAGTACCTAAAACTGCCTGGGAAGCACCTATAGAGCAAAACAGCACCGTAAAAGCGAATAATTATTTGCAGCGCCATGAGAAAGGCATTGCTTCTGATACCACGCAGTGCATAGGGTCCTATGTTTTTCTTTGGGGTAATAAACAAGAAAGAACCCCCACCTGGTACGGGATCTTTTTAGAAGATGGCAAAGAGACAGAATCCGTGGATGTCATGCATTATATCTGGAATGGTCAATGGCCGGAAAACAGGACACCCGTTATAGAAAACTACACCCTGGACGGAAAGGCTGCCTTAGACAATGTTTATTTAGAAGAAGAAGGAGAATATAGTGCCGCCATAGAAATCATGGATTATGAGGATGATCCCTTAACCTATAGCTGGGAAATATTACCAGAAAGTACGGACCTGCAGGATGGAGGAGATGAGGAATCAAGGCCGGAATCCATTGAAGGACTTGTGATCTCGCAGGAAGAAGGAACAGTAGTATTTAAGGCTCCGGGGAAAGGGCCTTACCGCTTGTTCGTTTATGTGAATGATGGTCAAAATCATTCGGCAACAGCCAATATTCCTTTTATGGTTAAATAAGATTAAATAATTGATGGCTTGATAGAGAATACATCAGATAGTTATGTAACACTTGAACTTCCTGTACAATGGGGGAATATGGATGCTGCGCAACACGTGAACAACACGGTTTACCTGCGTTGGATGGAATCTGCAAGGATTGAGATGTTTAAAAAAGTGCATGGAGGAGATTTCAAGTTTAGGAAAATAGTTCCTATTCTGGCTTGGCAGGATTGCAAATATATCTTTCCGGTGACCTATCCGGACACCGTTTTGATTACTTTGGAAATACTTGAATTGATGGAAGACAGGGTGCTGTGTGAAGGGAAAATCTATAGCAAAAATCACGATCGGCTCGCAGCCATCTCCAAGACCTTGTTAATGGCTTATGACATGGAGGAATTAAAAAAACACCCTTTTCCTGAAGCCTGGAGAAAATCGTTCATCGATTATTACGGAGAATCCATTTTAAAGTAACTTATACAGTTGTATTAATTTTCTAAAAGCTTAAAAAAATACCAGATATAAAACCTCTTTAAGTCATTTATTTCTTAGGAGGTTTTTAGTTTCAAATAAAACGAATTGACTATGAAACCAGAGCAACAATACCTAGGGGAAGCCTTAGCTCATTTAGAAACCCACGAAGTAAATGGGGAATATGTGAATTTTGAAAATGAGGATTATTACAAAATCTCCAACAGTAATAACTTAAGACCCTTTTTTATGAGCATTGTCAGTGACTCCAACCACTGGATGTTTATTTCAAGCAATGGTGCCCTGACCGCAGGAAGAAAGGATAGTGAATCTTCCCTTTTTCCTTATTACACGGATGATAAAATAACCGAATCTCTGGAGGTAACCGGCAGTAAGACATTATTGCGGGTGCATTTGGAGAACAAATCCTATTTATGGGAACCTTTTTCTGACCGCTATGAAGGCCTTTATACCATCAGC
The DNA here is from genome assembly GCA_905479615.1 of uncultured Eudoraea sp. GTDB lineage: Bacteria > Bacteroidota > Bacteroidia > Flavobacteriales > Flavobacteriaceae > Eudoraea. The sequence goes on along the minus strand of CAJQNH010000021.1, from coordinate 3,173 downwards.
AGAAATCTCTACAAGAACAACACCGGCAATAAGGTCATCTTTGAAGAAATAAACGAGGATCTTGGTCTCACCTTCAGATACCAATGGAACTCCAGTAATAAGTTCGGATTTGTCAGAAAATCCAGCTTAATAAACAATACAAAAAAAGACATTAAGCTCACCCTCCTTGATGGTTTACAGAACATTCTGCCCTATGGGGTAAATACCGACATACAAAATGGCCGCAGTAACCTAGTGGATGCCTATAAAAAGAGCGAGTTAGAGTCGGATACGGGCCTGGGCATCTTTGCCCTGAGTGCCATTATTGTGGACAAGGCCGAGCCTAGTGAAGCCCTTAAGGCCACCATTGCCTGGTCTGTGGGCTTAGACCATCCAACATATCTGGTCTCCTCACTACAACTCAATGATTTCAGACGAGGCATCATCCTCAAAAACGAAACCGATGTCAAGGCAGAAAAAGGTGCCTATTTTATTAGTGTGGATTTGAATTTGGCTGCAGCAACACAAAAACAATGGATGCTGGTTGCCAATGTAAATCAGGGTCCCTCCCAGGTGATTGACATTAAGGAACAATTAAAAAGCCCTAAAGACCTCGCTCAGTCAGTAGACCAGGATATAGCCCTGGGTACCCAAAACCTGATTGATTTGGCTGCCGCAGCTGACGGCTTGCAGGTAACTGAAGATAATCTGCGCACAGCCAGGCATTATTCCAACGTGCTGTACAACATTATGCGGGGTGGTATTTTTGATAAGAATTATGAGATTCAAAAGAAGGATTTCACAACCTATTTACAGAAGGCCAACAAAAAAGTCTGGAAAGACAATGAAGCGGAGATAAACGTTTTGCCTGTTGTCTTTTCGCTTAAAACCCTGCACCAAATCGCTTTAGAGAACACAGATAACGATTTCAAAAGATTGTGTTTTGAGTATATGCCCTTAAAATTCAGCCGCCGGCATGGAGACCCCAGCAGGCCCTGGAACAAGTTTTCCATAAATACCCAAAGCGAGGTAGATGGGTCAAATATTCTGGATTATCAGGGGAACTGGCGGGATATTTTCCAAAACTGGGAAGCCCTGGCACATTCCTACCCGGAATTTATAGACAGTATGATCCATAAGTTCTTAAATGCCACCACCTTTGAAGGCTACAACCCCTACCGGGTGACCAAAGATGGGTTTGACTGGGAGATCATAGAACCGGACGATCCTTGGTCCTATATCGGGTATTGGGGCGATCACCAGATCATTTACCTTCTCAAATTTTTAGAGTTTATACAAGACTATTATCCCTCCAGACTGGAAAGCTATTTTAATCAGGACCTGTTTGTGTATGCAAATGTTCCGTATAAGATTAAAAGTTATCAGGACACTTTAAAAAACCCTAAAGACACCATAGATTTTGATCATGAGCTGAGCGAAGAGATCTTTAAAAGGAAAGCCAAAATGGGTGCAGACGGGGCTCTTTTGACCGATCAGAGCGGAGAGATCTACAGAGTAAATCTGCTGGAAAAATTGCTGGTAACCCTAATGGCCAAATGCTCCAACTTTATTCCCGAAGCGGGGATCTGGCTGAATACGCAAAGGCCGGAATGGAATGATGCCAATAATGCTCTGGTAGGGAATGGGGTTTCTATGGTGACCCTCTATTATTTAAGACGGTTTTTAAGTTTCTTTCAAAGCACGCTTAAAAAAGCGTCTTTTACCGAGCTAGCCTTATCTGAAGAATTGATCACTTTTTTTGAGGGGCTTACCACCACTTTGGAAACCTATAAAGACACCTTAAAAGGCAAGATCTCGGATACTGACAGAAAGTTAATTATAGATGGCCTGGGACAGGCGGGAAGCCACTACAGAGCCACTATTTATGAGAACGGGTTTAGCGGGTCCCGCAAAAATGTTTCCAAAGCTGATCTGCTGAATTTTATAGAAGTGGCCTTAAAGTATATGGATCATTCTATAGATGCCAATAAAAGGGCAGACAAGATGTACCATGCCTATAACCTGATGTCTGTGGAAAATGACAAGGAGATCTCTGTTTCCTATTTAAGCGAAATGCTGGAGGGACAGGTGGCAGTTCTCAGCGCCGGCTACCTCTCTTCAGCAGCCTGTCTGGAAGTGCTGGATGCGTTAAAGGCCAGCAGCCTGTTCCGGGAAGATCAATACAGCTATATCTTATATCCCGACAAGGATTTGGCACGCTTTGTAGATAAGAACAAGATTCCTGCAGAAAAAGTAACTCAGTCTAAGCTGATGCACCAATTGTTGAAGGATGAGGATACCACGGTGCTGGAACAGGATGTGGCAGGAGACTACCATTTTAACGGGGCTTTTAACAATGCCGAGAGTTTAAAAAAGGCCCTGGCAGAACTACCTGCAGAGGCCTATAAAAACCTTGTAAAGGAGGAACAGCAATTACTCTTAGATACCTTTGAAGAGGTATTTGATCATAAATCCTTCACAGGCAGATCAGGAACTTTCTTTGGTTATGAGGGGCTTGGTTCTATTTACTGGCATATGGTTTCCAAATTACTGCTGGCAGTCATGGAGTACTGTTTAAAAGCCATTGGGGAAGGCGAGGACCAGGCAATTATTGGAAGGTTAATTGATCATTACTATGAAATAAATGCAGGGATAGGGGTACATAAATCTCCTGAGCTCTATGGAGCTTTCCAACAGATCCTTATTCCCATACCCCGGCCGGGAAAGGAGCCCAGCAACCTGGGATGACCGGCCAGGTAAAAGAAGATATTCTAAGCAGGATGGGAGAACTGGGCGTAGCCGTTAAGGAAGGTAAAATTATCTTTAGTCCAGGGTTTTTTAACAAAGACGAGTTTTTAAAAGCACCAACAACCTTTTCTTATGTGGATATTGACTTTACCCCACAACAAATAGCCCTGGAAAAGGATAGTATTTGCTTTACTTATTGTCAGGTGCCGGTGGTTTATAAGCTGACCGTGAGGGAAGGTCTTGAAGTATTTTATGCTGATAAAACTTCAAAGAAATTAGAAACCTTGGAACTTGACAAGGATACGAGCCAGCAGCTTTTTGAAAGGACAGGGGCAGTGGTACGGATTGTGGTTTCCTTGAGCAAATAAAAGCTTTTCGCAGCCTTTGGCAAATATTTTTTTATAGGTAAATACGTCACAAAATAGTTTGATTTGGGATATTGTTAT
>CAJQNH010000020.1 GCA_905479615.1 uncultured Eudoraea sp. | reverse complement strand
ATTATCTTTTAACTTGGCCTCAATACCGTGCTGCCAGTTTTGAGCATGATCTACCCAGGCTGAAACTCTGTAAGTATAAAAGCCCTGCTTAAGTACCTTAAAAGAAACCCTGTGAACATCGTCTCCCAGATGTTCCATTCGTGCCGTTTTAAAAAATTTCTCGCCTGAATGTTTGTATTGAAGTTCTGCCTGAATAATATCATGTCCATCACCTATAACGTCGGCATATACTATAACAGATTCTCCAACGACCCGTTTAATAAAAAATGCTCCACAGTGAAGCTGAGGAGTAATATTTTCAATTACAACACGTTGTTGTCTTAACATCATAATTAGTTAGTTGGGTTTTTGTTAAAAATAGGAAAATATCTGAAATACAATACCCTAAAGCCTCAATTTTTGCTGAATTACAAGATAATCCTTTAGTATAATCTATTTTTTGGAACGCTTTTTGTTTCTGGGTTAAGACAATATGTAAAATTTTAAAGAATTAAAAAGACAGACTAAAAATATTAATCAATAAACATTTACTATTATGAAAAATATTACACTACTATTTGGCGCATTTTTAACTTTAATTATTTTGTCCTGCGAAGGCCCGACAGGACCTCCCGGACCTCCAGGTTTTGATGGGATAGACGGCGCAGATGGGATTAATATTTTGGGCCAGGTCCTTGAGATTGAAGGTACTTTTAATGCCGGAAATGGCTATTCTCTATTTTATGAATTCCCACAGACAGTTGAGGTTTTCGAATCTGATGTTGTACTAGTTTACATTTTATGGGATGTTGCGGAAGATGGTAACGGAGAACCCCTTGATATCTGGCGGTTATTACCTCAAACCCGTATTTTAGATCAGGGTTTGCTCCAATATAATTATGACTTTACTTTTCTGGATGTAAGTGTCTTTTTAGAATCAGATTTTGACCTTGGAACCCTTACCCCGGGAGATACAGATAACCAGGTGTTTAGAATAGCTATTGTACCAGCTGAATTTGCCCAATCCTCAAAAATGGATACTTCCAATATTGAGGCAGTTATGAGCAGTTTAAACATAAGGGAAATAGATATTAACAGAATTCAACTCTAGTAGTATCTATAAATTAAAGAAAAACTATCCCTGCAATATCAATGCAGGGATTTTTTTATGAAGTTATCCTTAACTTTGAAAGGTTTTGAGTTCAAAACCGTCAAAAAAATAGAAAAAGAAAAAAACTAGTATGAAAAAGTATGTGTGCATTATCCTGTTGATTTCCATGGGATGCAAAGGGGTTTCGCAGGAAAAAGAAGCGGTAACTGAAAAAGAGGAAGAACAAACAGAGACATTTAAAGTGGTTAAATCTGAAGAAGAATGGCGTAAAGAACTTACGGACATGCAATTTTATGTTCTCAGAAAAGCCGGTACTGAAAATCCCGGATCCAGTGAGTTATTAAAAAATAAAATGGCAGGGATATATGTATGTGCGGGCTGCGGAACCCCTTTATTTAACAGTGAATACAAATTTGATTCGGGTACAGGCTGGCCAAGTTTCGACAGAGAAATTGAGGGAAACGTTGCCTTTGATGTAGATTACAAAATTGGATATAAAAGAACTGAAGAGCATTGTGCAGTTTGTGGCGGCCACCTTGGCCATGTCTTTGAGGACGGTCCCCGGGAAACCACAGGACTGAGACATTGTGTCAACGGAGCTTCGCTACAGTTTGTGCCTGAAGCGCAATAGCCACTATCTTTTAAATACAACTATTTTAGGTTTTGATCCGGGTAAAGTAGAATATGAATTTACAGGCAGATTATATCAAAAGTATATTATTTGAAAGCAATCGCTATAAATCCCTTGGCGACAAAACCTTTGTTCAGCTAGATGATTCAGACATTCACTGGAAATATGATAATAGCGGTAACAGCATAGCAGTTGTAGTAAAACATTTATCAGGGAATATGCTTAGCAGGTGGACTAACTTTCTCACCGAAGATGGAGAAAAAATGTGGAGAAACAGGGACTCAGAATTTGTGGCCTCATACAAAACAAAAAAGGAAATGCTTGTTGCCTGGGAAACAGGTTGGAATTGCTTTTTTGATGCCATCCAACAAATAAATCCGGAGAATTTTGAAAATAAAATCAGAATAAGAAACGAACCTCATACGCTTACTCAGGCCTTAAACAGGCAGTTAGCCCATTATGCCTATCATATTGGTCAAATAGTAGTACTTGGTAAGACAATTAAGGGTGAAAACTGGGTGTCACTTTCCATTCCTAAAGGTCAATCAAAAGCATTTAACAAAGCAAAATTCAAGGATTAATTTAAGATTCTTAACGAAGTTTAAAAGCTTTCAATTTGGTTTTGTAACTTTGCGACCTCATAAATCTGAATCACAAAAAATACTGGAATGGGCAAATTCGATATTATTGTTTTAGGGAGTGGACCTGGAGGTTATGTTACCGCAATAAGAGCATCACAACTTGGATTTAAAACTGCTATTGTAGAAAAAGAGAATCTGGGTGGTGTATGTTTAAATTGGGGATGTATTCCTACCAAAGCCCTGTTAAAATCGGCCCAGGTATTTGAATATTTACAACATGCCGCAGATTACGGGCTAAAAGCAGATGGTGTGGATAAAGATTTTGATGCAGTTGTAAAACGAAGTAGAAATGTAGCTGATGGAATGAGCAAAGGGGTTCAATTTCTTATGAAGAAGAATAAGATTGAAGTTATTAATGGTTTTGGGAAATTGGCACCCGGAAAAAAGGTAGTTGTTACAGATACGGAGGGTAATGATACAGAGTATAGTGCAGAACATATAATTATTGCTACAGGAGCCAGAAGCAGGGAGCTACCCGCTTTACCTCAGGATGGGAAAAAAATTATTGGTTACCGCAAGGCAATGACATTAGAGAAACAACCCAAGAAAATGATAGTTGTGGGAAGTGGCGCCATAGGAATTGAATTTGCTTATTTCTACAATGCTATGGGTACCGAGGTAACGGTAGTTGAATTTTTACCAAACATTGTTCCCGTAGAAGACGAAGAGGTTTCGAAACAGCTTGAACGCAGTTTCAAGAAAGCTGGAGTCACAATTAAAACGTCATCCGAAGTTACTCATGTTGACACAACCGGGGAAGGAGTTAAAGCTACCGTGAAAACGCTCAAAGGAGAAGAAATTCTGGAAGCCGACATAGTACTTTCTGCAGTGGGCATTAAATCAAATATTGAAAATATTGGTCTGGAAGAAGTAGGTATCGCTACCGATAGAGATAAAATTCTTGTAAACGATTTCTATGTAACCAATATCCCGGGTTATTATGCTATTGGTGATGTTACCGCCGGGCAAGCCCTGGCACATGTTGCTTCTGCCGAAGGTATTCTTTGTGTAGAAAAAATAGCGGGAATGCATGTTGAACCTTTGGATTATGGCAATATTCCCGGTTGTACCTACTGTATGCCGGAAATTGCGTCTGTAGGACTCACAGAAAAACAAGCAATAGAAAAAGGCTATGAACTTAAAATTGGTAAATTTCCTTTCTCTGCTAGTGGTAAGGCAAAAGCTTCAGGAAATGCCGATGGTTTTGTAAAAGTGATTTTTGATGCAAAATATGGGGAATGGTTAGGCTGTCATATGATAGGCGCCGGTGTAACAGATATGATTGCAGAGGCCGTGGTTGCACGTAAATTAGAAACAACTGGTCATGAAATCCTGAAGGCTGTTCATCCGCACCCTACAATGAGTGAAGCAGTAATGGAAGCGGTCGCAGAAGCCTATGGCGAAGTTATACACCTATAATACTGAAAACCATTAGATTTTGATGCTTAAAACATTTCGAATTAGTGCCATTCTGGAAGGTATTTCTTATTTGCTTTTATTTAGTTTTAGTATGCCCTTGAAATATTGGGCAAACATTACAGAACCTAATATATACATTGGGTATGTACACGGTTTTCTATTTATTGCCTATATGATTTTTGGTCTGATCTTTTCTATGGAAAGCAAAATAGCCCCTAAAAAAATAATTATGCTTGTATTGGCCTCTCTCCTGCCTTTTGGTACTTTCTATATGGAAGAGAAATATCTTAAACCTCTTTCAGCTCTTTAAAAACTTCGGATTGCCAGTTCATAACTTTTCAATCCAAAACCTAGAATAACCCCTTTAGCACCAGAAGAAATATAGGAAACATGTCTAAAATCCTCGCGTTTGTGCGTATTGGAGATATGAACTTCAACCACCGGAGTATTGATTGCTTTTACAACATCCCCCAAACCCACAGAAGTATGGGTATAGGCAGCGGCATTAAGCACAATCCCGTCATAGGAAAAACCAACTTCCTGTATTTTATCTATGAGCTCACCTTCTATATTGGACTGATAATATTCCAGCTGTAGTTCACTAAATTTTGACTGAAGTTCTGCAAAGTAGGAATCAAAGGTTTTACCGCCATATACTTCGGGTTCTCTTTTCCCCAGAAGGTTTAGATTAGGCCCGTTAATAATTATAATTTTCATGAGGTTAAAAGTAATAAAATGTATAGTGCAAAAAAAGCGCTTGAAGTACCCTTCGTTTTTAATAATAAATTAGCCTGTTTATCGGGTATTTCATAGTTATATAAAACTGGTTAAACTACGTCTTTTATAAGATGTAAAACGGAATTAAGGGGATAAAAAAACTCGAAACATAAAATTAAGAGAAACAAGCAATATCTTTATAGTATGAATTGGAATCAGGCCATAACAGACTTTGAATACTATTTAAAGATAGAGAGAGGTCTGGCGGGCAATTCCATTAGCAATTATATTAGGGATGTTGAAAAACTAAAATTATTCCTGAAAAATAATGAAATAGATAAAACCCCTATATCTCTGGATCGTGAAACCTTGCAACTTTTTATATATGAAGTGGCTAAAGAGGTAGGTCCAAGATCTCAGGCCCGCATAATTTCCGGACTCAAAAGTTTTTTTAATTATTTAGTTTTTGAGGATTACCGAAAAGATACTCCACTAGATTTAATAGAATCCCCAAAAATAGGTCGAAAACTCCCGGATACACTTTCTACAGAGGAAATAAACAGTCTTATCAAAGCTATTGATTTATCTAAACCTGAAGGAGAACGTAACCGAGCTATGTTGGAGACATTATATGGTTGCGGACTTAGGGTATCAGAATTGACAGGACTCAGGATATCAGATCTATTTTTTGAAGAAGATTTTATTAAAGTGACCGGAAAGGGAGATAAGCAGCGCTTTGTTCCAATAAGTGATGTAAATAAAAAATATATCAATATCTACCACAAACAGGTTCGCAGTCATCAAAAAATTCAGAAAGGATTTGAAGATATTTTATTTCTCAACCGAAGAGGAAGGAAACTTTCCCGGGCTATGCTTTTTACAATCATCAAACAACTAGCTATCAAAATTGATCTTGCAAAAAGTATAAGTCCGCATACTTTCAGACATTCATTTGCTACCCATTTATTGGAAAATGGGGCCGACTTACGCGCTATCCAGCAAATGTTGGGCCATGAAAGTATTACAACTACGGAAGTATATATGCATTTAGACAGAACACATCTGGCTGAAGTGGTGAATAGATTTCATCCAAGACAAAATTAGTTACCTGCTTTTTTTTCCTTCAAATCAATGGTTTTAAATCTGTAAATGAAGCAGCCCATTTGTTTCAGATTAATAAGCTAATACTTTTAGAATAGGATCTTTAAATTATAATATCTGATGATTTCTTAGCACGATTACCTCAGAAGTTTTGCGTTTGATTATATTTATCTCGAAAATTAAAATTTAGATCATGCGAAAATTAGTATTTCTTGCTGCATTAATTGTGTTTTGCACCAATTCTCTTATGGCACAAGATACCAAAGAAGAAGTCCTCAAGGAATTAAATAAGAAATCTGAAGCTTATGGAGATATAGCGCAGACTATTTGGGAATTTGCAGAAATGGGATACCTGGAAGAAAAGAGTTCCGCTCTGCTGCAAAAAACAATGAGTGATGAGGGTTTTACGATAAAAAAAGGTGTCGCAGGTATTCCAACCGCATTTATAGCTGAATATGGCAGCGGTGGACCAATAATCGCCATCTTAGGTGAATATGACGCACTTCCGGGCTTGTCTCAAAAGGCAGTTCCTGAGAGAAAAACAGCAGATAAAGAGGCCGGCCATGGATGTGGTCACCATCTTTTTGGAACTGCTTCAGCAGCGGCTGCAATTGCAGTTAAAGACTGGATGATTGCCAGCAATACAAAAGGAACTATCCGATTTTATGGCTGTCCGGCAGAGGAAGGCGGTTCAGGTAAAGTATATATGGTCCGGGATGGATTATTTAGCGATGTAGACGTAGCATTACATTGGCATCCGGGTGCCGAAAATGAGGCAAATGCAGGAGCAGCACTAGCAAACAAATCTGCTAAGTTTAGATTTTATGGGATTTCTGCTCATGCAGCGGGTTCTCCTGAAAAAGGGCGTTCTGCCCTGGATGGGGTGGAGGCCATGAACATGATGGTAAATATGATGAGAGAACACATTCCGGAAGAGGCGAGAATTCACTACGTAATTACAAGTGGTGGCAAAGCACCTAATGTTGTGCCTGATTTTGCAGAGGTATATTATTATGCCCGACATGACAAAAGGGATGTAGTGCTTACTATTTTTGATCGAATAGTCAAGGCCTCGGAGGGAGCCGCATTGGGTACCGGAACAACTACCGATTATGAATTAATTGGAGGTACCCATGAACTATTGCCAAATTTGACATTACAAAAATTAATGTACGACAATCTTACAAAGGTCCAGGGGATTAGCTATACACCAGAGGAAATAGTATTTGCAGATAAGATTGCAAAAACTATGGGGTATGACAAAGCTGATTTAGAAATTGCTAAAAACATTCAACCATACAATACCGTTGGCGAGTCTTCAGGCTCGACAGATGTAGGTGATGTAAGTTTTACTGTACCTACAGCGGGTATGGGTGCTGCAACCTGGGTTCCCGGAACTCCGGCTCATAGTTGGCAGGCCGTAGCCGCAGGTGGGACAACAATTGGTAAAAAAGGAATGATGGTCGCGGCAAAAACTCTGACACTAACTGCTATAGATCTGCTGGCCGATCAGAATGTAATTAATCAGGCGAAAGCTGAATTTTCAGAACGGAGAGGTGCAGATTTTGTTTATATCCCAATATTAGGAGACAGGCCACCCGCTCTGGACTATAGAAAATAACTAACTCATATCTAATGTTGCAAAATAAAGGTTTCACATGGTCATAAAAAATATGTTTGCATTTTTTAATGAGAGATCATGTAACAATCCGGCAATAAAAACTACTAATAGATAATTCACTACCAACCCAAAGCGTGAACAAAGAACTGGAGCACAAATTTGTTACGGAACTTGAGAACAATCAAAACATTGTTCACAAGGTATGTAGTTTATACACAACAAACAGGGATGCTCATAACGATCTTTTCCAGGAAATAACCATACAGTTATGGAAAGCATACCCGAAATTCAGAGGAGATTCTAAATTCAGTACATGGATGTACAGAGTAGCGTTAAATACAGCAATAACGATCTATAGGAAATCTAAAAAAAGTATTAAAACACAGGATTTTGATTCAGTTATTTTTAGAATTAAAACAGACGAATATGATGCCACCGAGGAACAACAACTTCAGTTAATGTATAAAGCAGTTAGGCAGCTGGGAGATATTGACAAAGCATTAGTATTTCTTTACCTGGAAGACAAAGATTACAGCGAAATTTCTGAGACACTGGGAATCAGTGAGGTAAATGCCAGAGTGAAAATGAACCGTGTTAAAAATAAACTAAGAACCATACTTAATCCTTAAGGTTATGATGGATGAATTAGAATTACTAAAGAAGGATTGGCAAAAAAAAGGGGAACTCCATCCTAAATTGTCATATGACGAAATCTACAGGATGATTAAAAAGAAATCGTCCTCTACTGTAAAATGGATCTTTTACATAAGTATAATCGAATTTATATTTTGGGCGGTTCTTAATTTAATTTCCTATAGTAAAGAATCTCTTGAACTTGAAAAGACCTGGCATATTTATGAAATCACAACCACGCTTACCATCATCAATTATATTGTATTAATCTATTTTATTTATAAGTTTTATTCTAATTACAAACTCATATCACTAACAGAATCTTCAAAAAAATTAATGAAGACCATCTTAAATGTGAAAAGAACGGTCTCCCAATATGTCTGGTTTAACATAGGAATATTTGTAGCTTACTTAATTGTAAGTCTGTACGGTAATCTGAACTATGGGGCAAGTAGTGAACAAATTAAAGCAGCTGCATCACAGGCAGGAAACGAAACGCTTTTTTGGGTAATGTTATTTGGGATGGTCCTTGTGGCTATTGCCATTGTGCTGATCCTGATCTGGTTTTTCTATAAACTACTTTATGGAATACTTCTGAACAGGCTGCGAAAAAATTACAACGAATTAAAGAAGCTGGAAGTTTAACTTCTCCATCTGCGCTCTTTATTCTTTTCTTCATATGCCAGTAACTCCTTTTCAGGTATTACCTTAAGAAATGAAGGATGTTGTTCAATTGCATATTCCAATTTTTCAATGATTGAATCAACCGATTCATTTTCATAGTCTATCTCCAAAGGTTCCTTTACCACCAATGATTGAAGAATACCCTTTTTCTTAATGAGCAATCCTTTTTTATCGAATGATCTTCTAAAACCATCAATAACAACGGGGACTACAACAGGCTTGTACCTCTTAATAATATGTGCTGTCCCTTTTCGCAGTGGCTTCCAGGGTGTAGTGGTGCCCTGCGGAAATGTAATAACCCATCCGTCATTAAGGGCCATTCCTATATTGGAAATATCACTCATTTTAACCTGTCGGTTCACATCTTTTCCTTCTGCGCGCCAGGTTCTTTCTATACTCACTGAACCTACATAAGCGAACATTTTTGTTAAGAGACTTTTTCTCATGGTCTCAGCTGCAGCAACATAGTAAATATTCAATTTGGGGTTCCATAAATATCCTATATTTTTAATGGAATCATCCCGGCCGTGTAAACTGGCATTAAATACATGGAACATTGCAACCACGTCTGCAAAATAAGTCTGGTGATTACTAACAAATAATACATTTTTGTCCGGAAGATTTCGGATTATTTCAGAACCTTCTATTTCAAGAGTATTAAAACCTTTATAGCGCTGATGAGTAATCAGTCCCAAACTGCGGATTAACCACTTCTTTAGAAATAAAATATGTCCAAACGGATTTTCCTTAAATAACCCCATAGATTACAAAACTACAAAATATGCCTTATAACACCTGTTTGAAAAGTTCTTTGATTTCACTAAGCATCATAGCCGTTGCTCCCCAAACGGTATAACCCTTTAATTTAAAGGCAGGTACCTCTATATTATCTGCGTAAGAAGTTTTGAGAATCTGGGTAATCATTTTGGTATCATCCATAAAATCAAGCAGAGGCACCTCTACCAATTCTTCTACTTCATCTTCCTGTTTTATAAAATCTTCCCTTTTATCATATAAACCTATATAGGGTCGTACCTCAAAATTGCTTGGCGGTATATAAATTTCGCTTAAAGATCTGATTATTTGAATGTCCCCAGGTTTTACACCAACTTCTTCATGAGTTTCACGTAAGGCCGTTTCAAGTAAATCTTTATCCTTTTTTTCAGCTTTCCCTCCGGGAAACCCAATTTGATTGGAATGTACCCCGGGATAGGTATTTCGCAGAATGAGTAATAGATTTGTAAATTGACTTTCATCGGGATAAAATAAAGCAACAACACCTGCCTTTTTTGGATTTGCATTCTTCCTTTTCAATGCTTCTAACTCCTGAATACGAATTTCAGGAGCCATTTTATAGTGTGAAGATGTCCCCGGAAGAGGTAGTTTTTTTATTTTTGCTACCTGAAGTGCAAAATCCGTATAATTCATGTCCTATTTAAAATTTACCTGCCTTGCAATATTACCACTATTTTTTTTTGGTGCATGCAAGCAATCCCCTGCTTCAAACCCTAAAGCAGAAAAACCAAAAGCAGTTATAACAGATTCTGTTATAACTGATTCAATTACTGAAATTAAAGAAAAGGACCCATTTGTACTCACCGAAGAAAATGCCATAGACTTCTTTTTTGATTACCAAAAAAATCTAAAAACTACCAAAGTAAAGCTAACTACCAGTTTGGGTAATTTTACTGTACAGTTATATGATAATGTACCTTATCACAAGGCAAACTTCATTTACCTGACGAAAAAAGGATATTTAGACAATACCATGTTCCACAGAGTTGTAAAAGATTTTATCATACAAGGAGGTAATGCAGACAATGTGGAAACCGCTCGAAAACGTAAAGAAATTGGCCGATACCTTCTACCCCCCGATACCAGAAAGGGTTATAAACATGATAGGGGAACAATCTCTATGCCAAGCAGTGAAATAGATAATCCGCATATGCTAGCCTCTCCTTATGAATTTTTTATTGTTGTGACAAAACCCGGTTCTTACCATTTAGATGGTGATTTTACACCTTTTGGAAAGGTTGTTAGCGGTATGGATGTTGTTGATAAAATAAACCAGCAACCAGTAGATAGCGGCGACTGGCCCATGCAAAACATCAACATTTTAAAGGCAGAAATTGTTGAGTGATTATTGTGTTTTATATATACTGGGAAGTGCAATTTTGAATTTGACCGCCACTAAACGAATGCCAATAACAATTAGAATAGACGCTAAATAGACGTATTCATCACTTAAAGGTAACTTTCTGAGCAGGAAGTAGCTAAGACCACCTACCACGCAAGCCGTCGCATATACCTCTTTCCGAAAAATAACGGGTATTTCATTACATAAGATATCCCTGATAACACCTCCAAAACTAGCGGTTATAGTACCTAAAATAATGCACATTATAGGAAGTAAGTCAGCATTTAGTCCTTTTTCTATTCCAACCATGGTATACAATCCAATTCCTAGTGTGTCAAATAAGAATAATGATTTTCGTAAATATCTTATTTTTTCCCTGAAAATGATGGCCAGAATAACAGTCCCAATAATGGTAATAATATATGTAGATTCTAGCATCCAGGCCACAGGAGTATTGCCAATAAGCAAATCTCTAAGTGTACCTCCCCCTACCGCCGTGACAAATGCAATTATAAAAACTCCAAATAAATCAAGGCGTTTATCCATCGCTACAAGCACACCCGATATTGCAAAGGCTACAGTACCCAAAAGATCCATTAGAAAGTAAAACATAATTCCTTCTTTTTAGACAAATCCAATTATAAGCGTTAAAACTATAAAAATAAACTTAGCGAATACGGCAGACCATAAAAGAATTGATTTTTGTAAATATGACAATATTATTGTAAGATTACTTAAGCTTAAATCATTGAGGTGTGCAGTAAAATAAAATCAATGTATCTTAAATTGAGTTTGTAATATGGATTTAAAAAAAGGACGACTCAACACGGGCTATTTCTTTCTTGGGTTATTTGCCATTTTCATTGGGTTATATCCATTGCGGTTTATTGGACTTCCTTATGAACAAAGTCTTTTAGGATCAAAATCCGAGACGCTACTAAATAGTTCTATCTATCTGGTCGCTTTTTATACGCATATTTTTTTAGGCGGACTTGCCCTGCTAACAGGATTTTCTCAATTTTATAAAAGACTGAGAATAAAAAGATTAGCCCTGCATAGGATATTAGGGAAAGTTTATATTGGAGCTGTCCTGCTAAGTGGTTTTGCGGGATTGGGCATTGCATTTTTTGCGACAGGAGGGATTATTCCTGCTCTTGGTTTTGGGGGATTGGCCTTCCTTTGGCTTTACACCACTTCAAATGCCTACACCAGTATAAAAAAATTAGATATTGATGCGCATCAGCGCTGGATGATCCGAAGTTACGCCCTATGTTTTGCTGCCGTTACACTTCGCCTTTACTTGCCCTTATTCACGGGGTTAATGCATATAGAATTTATTCCGGCCTATAAGATTATTGCCTGGCTGTGCTGGGTACCAAATATTCTAATTGCGGAATTTTTTATCGTCAGAAGGCTTAGATGAATCTTCCGATTGCTTGAGGGCCATGCCTTTCTGCTTATTTAGATGTAAAAAATGACAAAATAGAGTTATTTTTTAAGAAAATTGAGTTTATTTTTATCATTACTTTTAGAAAATGATCTCTTAGTATCTAAAACCGAATGGTTAGAGATATGAATGAGCTAAAAGAATTAAAAAAACTATTGTTATATAAAAGTCTTCTTATATAAATATTTAAGAAGAAAATCTGCAACCCGGTAATCATGAGATTCTTATTTCTGGTAATTTTCATATTCATAATGTCTAAATCTTTTGTTCTGTTTGATTTCTCCAAAGAATGTAATATTCAAAAATGGAGCGTGGTGAATGATGGTGTAATGGGAGGTCTTTCAAAAGGTAAATTCTCAGTTAATGACGAAGGATATGGCTATTTTGAAGGGAATGTATCTCTGGAAAACAATGGTGGCTTCTCTTCTGTTCGATATAATTTCGAAACCATATCGGTAAGTGGTTTTAAGAAAATAACTCTGCGTCTTAAAGGCGATGGCAAGCAATATCAGATTAGGGTTAAAACCAGGATTTCAGATTATTATTCATATATCGCATATATTAAAACTAATGGAGAATGGCAGACTTTGGAAATTATGTTTTCGGATATGATCCCGTCATTTCGGGGAAATAAACTGGAACTCCCTAATTATTCTGGGGAATATATGGAGCAGTTTGCAATTTTAATCGGCAACAAAAAAAACGAAGACTTTGAATTATATCTTGATAAGATAGAGTTGGAATAGCTGGTTTAATCGGAATATCTCCGATACGTTTAAATTAGTTTGCTAATATGATAAATAAATTATAATAAAACCCAATATGAAAAAACAGTGCCTAGTGATCCTTTTAGCCCTTTTTATTGTGGCGCTGAATGCCCAGAATATAAAAGGATTTAAACCTGAAAATGTAAAAAAACAATTAGATCTTGAAGCCTCCTTTGAGTCCAAAATATCCACAGCTAATTTGGATTCCTGGATGAAAAAGATGGCCGCCCGTCCACATTATGTAGGTACTGAATATGGAAAAGAAAATGCAGAATGGATGTTGAAACAATTCAAATCCTGGGGTTATGATGCAAAAATAGAAACCTATCAGGTCCTCTTTCCTTATCCAAAAGTTAGAATTCTCGAATTAACGGAACCCACGGTCTATAAGGCAAAATTAACTGCAGTTCCTGTTGCGGGTGATACGTATACCGAACAGGGAGAAGAATTATTACCCAGCTACAATGCATTCTCTGCAGATGGCGATGTTAAGGCAGAACTGGTATTTGTAAATTACGGGATTCCGGCAGACTATGAAGAGTTGGAAAAACTGGGAATAGATGTAAAAGGAAAAATTGTTATTGCTAAATATTACGGGTCATGGCGAGGCATTAAACCTAAGTTAGCAGCTGAAAAAGGAGCTATTGGTTGTATCATTTATTCAGATCCTGAGGATGACGGTTATGTTCGGGGTGATGTTTATCCTGAAGGGGCATTTAAAAATAAAACTGGCGTACAACGAGGATCCGTTATGGATATGCCACTATATCCGGGAGATGTGCTTACTCCGGGTTATGCTGCAACAGAAGATGCTCAAAGATTGGATAGAAAAGATGCACCAACTATTACAAAAATACCTGTTTTACCAATTTCATATGAAGATGCCGCACCATTGCTGGAGGCCCTTCAAGGGCCTGTTGCTCCGGCTTCATGGCGAGGGGGATTACCTCTTACCTATCATATAGGTCCGGGACCGGCAAAGGTTCATCTTAATCTCGAATTTGACTGGCAATTAAAGCCAGCTTACAATGTCATAGCAACGCTTGCAGGCTCTGAATTTCCCAATGAATGGGTTTTACGTGGTAACCACCATGATGCATGGGTTCATGGAGCTGCCGATCCTGTGAGTGGTATGGTGGCTTTAATGGAGGAAGCAAGAGCAGTTGGTGAATTAGCTAAAAAAGGACAACGCCCAAAAAGAACTTTAGTATACTGCGCATGGGATGCTGAGGAACCAGGACTGATTGGATCAACAGAATGGGTAGAACATCATAAAGAAGAACTTCAGAAGAAAGCCGTTGCATACATTAATACCGATGGGAATGGTAGAGGTTTTTTCAATGCCGGAGGATCCCATACACTACAAACCCTGGTAAGCGAAGTAGCTGATGCTGTTACAGATCCCCAGAAAGGTGTTTCCATAAAGGAAAGAAAAATTGCCAGGGACATGTTAAATGGGGGAAGCGATAAATTTAAGCTTTATGCGCTGGGATCAGGATCTGATTACACGCCATTTATTCAACATGCAGGGATTGCTTCGCTAAATTTAGGTTTTGGCGGTGAAAATGCGGGCGGAGAATACCATACAATCTACGATACCTATACCCATTATAAGCGCTTTAAGGATCCTGAATTTGCTTACGGGGCAGCTCTGGCAAACACTGCGGGCAGAATTGTATTACGACTCGCCAATGCCGATATTTTACCCTTCGCTTTTGACCCCTTGCATCAGACAGTTTCAACCTACCTTGAAGAAATAATGAAGTCTTGTGAAACCATGAGAAAAGCTGTGGAAAAACATAACAAGCTGATCAATGTAAATGCCTTTTATCTGGCCTCAGATCCAACCAAACCCTATGTTGAGCCTAAGAGAAAAGAGAGTGTCCCTTACCTGGATTTTACACCAATTCAAAATAGTATGACTAGCCTCCGAGCTACAATTGATTTATTTAATTCAATAAATTTAAATTCACTATCTGATAGTGAACTTGAAACATTGAATAAAAAATTGATGCACTCTGAACTTGCCTTAACTGATGCCTCCGGCTTGCCCAGAAGATC
>CAJQNH010000019.1 GCA_905479615.1 uncultured Eudoraea sp. | reverse complement strand
CTGGGCGGGCAATCAAAAAAAAGTAAAAAACGAAGTTTTTTATTCTAGAGTAGATATAGAACTCATTAATGAACAGGTTAAACTTTTCTATTCTACCCTGGATGAAATCTCAATAAGCTATAATGACGAATCTTTTACTATTATGGAATATGTGAAGTTGGGCTTGGGAAATCAACAAAAATACTATCCTTTGGAAAAAGTGGATATATTTTTCTCAGATAACGGAACCTATCAAATTCAAAGTGATTTAATTTTTGAACCACCTCAATATGATAAAAAGACCTTGTATCATATTTTTAATTCAAACAAGGCTATTTTGCAAAAAATAGAAAAGGGTCTGTCACTCAAGCGTTCAGAAGAACTGGATTTGGAATTATTACCAGCAACTTATCTTATTTGCTATTTTAATGGTTTTGAAGAAGCGAAGGATCTAATGGAAACAGCCCGGCCTCTCTTAAAGAAATACGATTTAAACATTCACGAATCTTTGAAGGAGTCTTTTCGAATTTTAAGAAAAGTAAAATATAGCTAAGACTTGCTGAGCCATAGAATTTGAAAGGGATTTATTTCTAACAAGGCACTTTTTAAAGTAATGCTTTCACCTAATACCAGGTCCTTCAGTTTGCCTCCTGATGCATAACCCTTGGAGACAAGATCAACGGTATCTATCATTTGAATTTTTTCATCAAAATTGCAAATTACAAGGATATCCTTATCGGAATTATTTGTTCTTTCAAACATAAAAATATGTGGGCTTGGCGTTTGATGCAGTACTAAATTGTTCATATCAGCAAATACTGGTGTATTTCTTCTAATATTAATTAGTTTTTTAAGGGAATGGAATATTTGTGTTTGGGGGGTTTCAATTTTATCTAATCCAGACACTGTTTTCCAATCTTGTTTAGGCCTGTTAACCCATCTGCTATCTTCTTTTAAATAATTATTCTTAAGATAAGAATAATCATTCAATGTCCCTATTTCATCACCGGCATAGATCATGGGAATTCCACCATAGGATAATATAATGGCATGCAGCATTAGGATTTTATTTACTGCCAATTTTATCAATTCCTGATTGTTCTGCTCTAACCCTTTTTCCAGTCCTAGTAAGGAGGCGGCACTTCCGGTAATCCTACCATCGCCATTTTTTGGATTATACATAAAAATTTGCCCCTTAGCGGGTGACCAATCCAGTTTTTGACAATAGTAATCCAATAAAAACTTCCTGTGTGCTGTCACGCCCCAGCCCACTTCGGATATATAACGGTCATCAAATCCAAGCCCAATGTCGTCATGGCATCTGATATAATTTATCCAGGTCCCTTCTATGGGTTTACTTGGTAAATTTATCAGGTTTTTATACAAAAGATGAGTTTTTTTTGTGGCTACTGAATTCCAAAGTAGCGCCATCAAAGTGGCATTGTAGGCAATTTCACATTCATTGCCTTTTTTAATGCCTTCACCAAAATACGTAATAATTTCCTGTGGAGAAACTATAGCTTCAGCCAACAGAACAACCCCGGGAGCAATGACTTGTAAGCACATTCGAAAGAGCGAAATTAGGTTATGTGCTTCGGGAAGATTTTGGGAATTTGTACCCAATTTCTTCCATAAAAATGCCAGAGCGTCAAAGCGAATAACATCTGCGCCTAAGTTGACCAATTCTACCAGATTAGTAAGCATATCCATAAACACCATTGGGTTTGTATAATTTAGGTCCCATTGATAGTCATTAAATACGGTCATAACCCACCTGTCCATCTTCGTATTAAATGTGAAGTTT
This sequence comes from uncultured Eudoraea sp., assembly GCA_905479615.1. Taxonomy (GTDB): domain Bacteria; phylum Bacteroidota; class Bacteroidia; order Flavobacteriales; family Flavobacteriaceae; genus Eudoraea. The sequence continues at coordinate 6,920 of CAJQNH010000019.1, read as the reverse complement.
CCAGGAGAGGTTTGAGGAAACACTTCCGGCAGGGAATACTCAAATTCATCTGGTAATTTCCGATCCGGGTAGGTATAATAATAGTCCTGATATTTTTTATCTCCCGCCATTGCTTTTTTTGCCCAGGGAAATTCATCTGAAGTATGGTTTACAACAAAATCCATCATCAGATGCATATTTTTGGAGCGAAGTTTTTTTGTAAGGTTCAACAGGTCTTCTTTGGAACCATACTTTTTGTCCACTTGCGTGTAACTGTTGACTGCATATCCCCCGTCATTTTCTCCTTTCGGCCTTGTTGTGACAGGCATGATATGAATAAGGTTGACACCTAATTTTTCAAAATATGGAATTTTAGTTTCAAGACCTTTCAGATCTTTATTGAAGTGATCCACATACAATTGCATGCCAACCATTTTTTCTGATTTATACCAATTAGCATGTTTAAGCCTTCTCAGATCCTGAATTTTAAGGTTTTCAGGCCTTTTCTTATAGAGTTCAGGAAGAAGTTCCAACAATAAAGGAAATGAATTTTGTAAGGTTGACTCAGGGTATAGCGATAAGAAAAGGTTTTGAATAATAGAAAGGTTAGCAGATAATCTCAAATCAAATAATTCTTTTAGATTCGCCTTCTCAGGGTTATCCAGCTTATTTGAAGCCAACAAGCTGTGTAATGAGGTTTGGTTCATTTCTAATTGTCAAGTTGAATTTGAGTTGGCAATGACTTTATTGCTCCGTAATTCATTGTTGTTATTGCTCCGGCTTTATTTGCTTTAGCGATCATTTTGAAAAATAAATCGGTATTGCTAATAGCGCTCTCTATATTATCCAGAGTAGAAATTTGTTTTAACAAGCAGCCAATAAATGCGTCCCCAGCACCTGTTGTATCAACTGGTTTTACCATAATACTAGGGATTGTATTTGAATGCCCTTGAGAACTTACATAGGTGCCTTCAGAACCAAGAGTAATGGTAATGATTTGTGAGCCGGCTTCATGGAAAAATTCGCACGCATCCAAAATATTTTCCTTTCCTGAAATTAATTTTGCCTCTTCTAAACTAAACTTACAGAGCGTAGATTTTTCAATAAATGGCATAGATTTTTTTATAAAAATATCAGTTTTGTTTTTCCATAAGTCTGCTCTGTAATTTGGATCAAAACTGATAAAGGCTTCGTGAGTTATGGCATCAAATAAATATCGCCCATAGGCTTCTTCTAAACTTCCACCCAAAAGTGCCGTCGCAGCCCCAAAATGAACAATGTTTTTATTAAATTTTTTCTTAATGGCCGGACTGTATTTAAGTTCCTTGTCTGCACCTCTGCTAAAGACAAAATCACGTTCTCCGTCTTCATCAATAGAAACAAAGGCGAGGGTAGTAAAAGTTTCCGAACGTTGAGCTAAAGAAATGTCGACATCTTCATTTTCCAACACCTTCAATAGAAATGTACCAAAAGGATCATCACCAACACATCCAATAAATGCACTTTTCCCTCCAAGTTTCGCTATGGCACAGGCTACATTGGCCGGGGCACCACCTGCTTTTTTTGTGAATTCACTGGCTAAAGATAAATTGCTGCCTTGTTTTTCGGCAACAAAGTCTATCAGCAATTCACCTATACAAAACACTTCTTTCATAAATATAATCTTAAAGCAATTCCCAAAGTAATGAGAAATAAGGTGTTACTCCAAAAAAAACAGAACTATTTATTAAATCGATTCTCACCATTGTCCTGAACCCTTTATATTCAGAAAAGACACTTGGTCGGTTTTAAAGAATTGATTACCTTTTTCTGGAATTAAAAATCTAACAAAATGAATCTATTTGATGAGATTAAAAAGAAACTAAGTCAGGAATTTATTGATATAGTAGAATGGATTGACACCACTAATGATACCATAGTACACAGATTTGAGCGTTATCAGAATGAAATTAAAAATAATGCCAAATTGGTGGTTAGAGAAGGTCAGAAAGCCGTATTTGTAAATGAGGGTCAATTAGCGGATGTTTTTAAACCGGGGACACATACTCTGAATACCAAGAACCTTCCTATTCTGACTACTTTAAAGGGATGGAAATATGGATTTGACAGCCCTTTTAAGGCAGAGGTATATTTTGTTAATACCAGATTATTTACAGACGAAAAGTGGGGAACAAAAAACCCGGTTATGTTGAGTGATGAACGCTTTGGTTTAACTGAGATAAGGGCTTTTGGGACCTATAGTTTTAGAATTGGCGATGCCGGAAAATTCGTTGTAGACGTAGTTGGCACCGATGGTAATTTTACAAATTACGAGGTTAACGAACACCTCAAGAGTTTAATTGTGACGCGTTTTACAGATACTGTGGGGGAGGCAAACCTACCTCTGGAATTATACGCCGCAAATACAAGTGAACTTTCCGAAACGTGTCAGGAAGTTATGAAACCAGAATTTGAGCGTGTGGGGATAGAGTTGGAAAAATTCTATATAGAAAACGTTTCCATGCCTGAGGAACTGAAGAAGGAGATTTTTGAATATAGCAGATTAGACAAACTAGACCTGTCCAAACTCTCTCAATTTAAGGCAGCCAAAGCCATGGAAGCCGCCGCCAAAAATGAAGGCGGTACTGCCGGAGCAGGAATGGGTATGGGCATGGGTTTTGTTTTGGCACAACAAATGGGGACTTTAATGGGTCAGCCAGCACAACAACCCTTTACTTCACAACAGCCGCAAGGAACTGCTCTGCCACCTCCAATTCCTGTTCAGGTAATGTATTACTATGCTGCAAACGGTCAACAACTTGGCCCTGTTTCATTTGATAAATTAAAGGAACTTTTTGCAAATAGGACTATTAACCGGGATTCTCTGGTATGGAAACAAGGTCTTATGGGGTGGACAGCACTTAAAGAAATAGAGGAGTTAAAGGCTTTTTTGGGGGGTAGTACACCACCGCCATTACCTAAAATGTAGCAACCCTAAGATTAAAAAAACACTTTTCCAATTTTACTGATTTTGGTAATAATTACAAATGGAAGAAACCCGGTATTCTGAACAGAAAAAATCCTGTGCCAATTGTGGTGCAGAACTAAAATACAAACCAGGTTCACATCAGGTTAAATGTGAGTATTGTGGATATGAAGAATTTATTGAAAAGACAAAGCGAAGTTTTGAAGAACTTGAACTTGAACATTATATTAAGGCAGTAGGGGATAATGCGTATACCGAAACAATAGATCTTCTGCATTGTAAGAATTGTGGTGCAAACCAACATGTTGAAGAAAATTACAAGTCGCTTCATTGTGTTTATTGTGGAGAACCCCTTATTAGAGAAGATATAGAAAGAGAAGGTTGGATACTGCCAGGAGCGCTGGTTCCATTTCAATTTGATAACAAAAATGCGGGAAGGATATTCAAAAATTGGGTGGAAAGATTGTGGTTTGCTCCAAATAAGCTTAAACGTGCGGCATTAGATCCGGAAGCTATTCACGGTCTTTATCTCCCTTTTTGGACTTTTGATGCAGAGCTCTTTGCATCTTACGAAGGTCAAAGGGGCGATTATTATTACGAAACTCAAACCTATAAAACTAAAAATGGAACTCAAACCAGGCAGGTAAGAAAAACACGTTGGACACCTGCTTATGGAACGGTAGATGGTTTTGTGGATGATATCCTGATCAATGCTTCGAAAAAAAAACAAAGAGAAGTTCCGTCAAATATTTCACATTGGAATTTGAAAGAGCTTAGCGCATTTAATTCAAAATATCTTTCGGGTTTTGTAACTGAAAAATATACAATTCCTTTGAGAGAAGGGCATCGCAAATCATTCCAAAAAGCCAAGGAGATAGCTCATTCATGGATACGACAAGACATCGGAGGTGATACACAAAGGATACATCACTCTGATATAAAACTTTCAAAAGAAACTTTTAAGCATGTACTCTTACCTGTTTATATAAGTTTCTACAAATACAAAGGGAAAGAATATCATTTTTATATTAACGGACAAACCGGGAATATCCATGGTATTCGACCCTATTCCTTCTGGAAAATATTTTTTCTCATACTTTTTGTTATTGCCATCATCGGAATTATTGCGAATTTTGCCAAATGAGAACTTTGGTAATCGGTGATATACATTCAGGGTTGAAAGCTTTACAACAAGTTTTGGAAAGAGCCGGGGTTAGTGAAGATGATCTACTTATCTTTTTAGGAGATTATGTTGACGGATGGAGTCAGGCTGCAGATACAGTTAATTTTTTGATTGAACTAAGAGTAACACACCAGTGTATTTTTATAAGGGGCAACCACGATGAACTCTGTTATGAATGGTTGAAAACAGGTAGGGATAAACCTATGTGGTTACAGCATGGGGGTATGGCAAGCAAGACTTCATACGAGGCTATGGATGACGGGAAGCAAAGAGTTCATATGGATTTTTTTAATAATTTGGATAATTATTTTCTGGATGATAAAAACCGACTATTTGTACATGCAGGTTTCACCAATTTAAAAGGAGTAAAATTTGAATATTTTCCCAAAATATTTTACTGGGACAGGACTTTATGGGAATTGGCATTATCTCTGGATCCAGGACTAACGAAAACAGATTTATTTTATCCGGAGCGACTTGCCAATTACCATGAAATTTACATTGGTCATACCCCTGTAACACGAATTGGGAAAACTATACCTCAAAGGGCAGCAAATGTCTGGAATATTGATACAGGAGCTGCTTTTAAAGGGCCTTTGTCAATTATGGATGTAAATTCAAAACAAGTTTGGCAAAGTGATCCGGTCTATCTTTTTTATCCGAATGAAAATGGAAGAAATTAATTTTTGAATTATATCTGCAATAATTTCAGGATTTTATTGTCGTACTTTGTAAAAAAAAATATGTCTACTAAAAATATAAGGCTGGAGGTGATGCAGGCAATCGAACCTAAAGTCGCCGGGTTTATGGATTCATTTTTGATTCCTATTGATGAGATATGGCAGCCCTCGGACTTTCTTCCCGATTCGCGAAGTGAAAGTTTTTTTGATGAGGTAGAGCAGATCAGAGAAGAATCTAAGGAGTTGGGATATGATTTTTGGGTAACTATGGTAGCAGATACAATTACGGAAGAAGCGTTGCCAACTTATGAATCTTGGTTAATGGATGTTGAGGGAATTAACCAACACACAGAAGAACCAAGTGGATGGTCCAAATGGGTGAGAGCATGGACGGCTGAAGAAAACAGACATGGTGATGTACTTAACAAATTTCTTTACCTCTCGGGAAGAGTTAATATGCGAGAAGTTGAAATCTCCACTCAGTACTTGCTTAATGATGGTTTTGACATAGGAACAGACAGAGACCCGTATAAGAATTTTGTATATACTTCATTTCAGGAATTGGCTACAAATATTTCGCATAAAAGGGTAGGTCAGATGGCCAAGAAAAAAGGAAATACACTTCTAAGCAAAATGTGCAGTATCATTGCGGGTGATGAAATGCGTCATCATTTGGCATATAGGGAATTCGTAAAGACCATTTTTGGACAAGACCCTAATGGTATGATGCTTGCATATGCAGATATGATGAGGAGAAAAATTGTGATGCCAGCTCATTTTTTGAGAGAATCTGGAGAGGGAATCGGACTTGCATTTGAAAATTTCTCCATCTGTGCACAAAGATTGGGAGTATATACCTCTCAGGATTATATAGACATCTTTACTAAATTAAATCAATATTGGGATCTTGAAGCAATGAGAAGCTTGTCAGATGAAGCCCAAAAAGCAAGAGACTATCTTGTAGGAATGCCAGATCGTTTACAGCGTATCGCCGAAAGAATGAAACTAAGCGAAGATCAATTCCGTTTTAAATGGGTAGAGGCAAATGGAATGCTATAATTTACCACGTTTATGTTCTACCTGCCATTTGTGTAATTTTTTCCATTTTCCCTCATAGCACATTTTTGCTTGCATTGGCCACGATGCGGGATCGTGAACTTTGTAACGATCACCTCCTGAGTCCAAAACTTGCTGACACTTGGAAACAGAAGTTTTAGACAAGGTCTTCCAGGTCTTTATATCATAATTGTGAAATAGGCCTTCAATTTTAGGACCTATTCCTTCCACTATCTTCAGATCATCCTGTTTTATATTTTTGCCAAATGCCACCTTGGCGGCACTTTTATCAAAGGCAATTTCAGGAGAAACCACAGCGGTACTTTCAGCAGACATTTTTTTATTACAGGCAGCAAGATCAGCTTTCAATTTTGCATTTTGATCTTTCAGTAAGTTTAGCTCTGAAGAATGGTCAATGGCTGTATTCCCACCTTTACCCAATAAATATCCAAAAACAGTACAAAGAACACCTACTAGGATAGGAATGAGCCAACACCAAATGTTTATACTTTCAAAATTCATACGTTGATATTATTTAATTAGTTCTTATATAATAATTCTTCCATGCTTCTTATCATCGGCTTCTTAAAAATCCATTTCCTTTTTTTAACTAGAAGAAGCCAAACTTTTTAAGGCTGTAAGCTCATCTTATAATCCACATTCACTGCAGTACATTACAAAAAAATAAATCCCTGATAATATGGTAATTATAATCCCAAGCAAGTTTGTAATCTTTTTTGTCATTGGTAATTTGTTGTTCTGTATACAATGTATTAAAAAAATCTTAAATTTTATTAAAATTGAAAGTCTTTATGTCTTGGGATATCTGGCTAACCCTCCTATAGTGACACAGATGCTTAAGGTCCCCTGAAATAAAATATAAGACATACCCCAATAACATCCAATCATACATTTTTTCGTACCAGCTATACATTCCTATTTTTGAAATAGATTTTCAATTAGGTTTTTTGTTAAAAATTAGAGTTGATACTCTATTCAAGATAATAAGCTGATGGAAGATCTTATTTCTATCGATTTATTGGGTTAGTCACCATAA
>CAJQNH010000018.1 GCA_905479615.1 uncultured Eudoraea sp. | reverse complement strand
TAATTTTTTGGCTGAATTTATAGATTTATTTTCAAACCGATTTTTTTTTCGAAAATGATTTGCTTTTTATAGGTTCTGAAGAATAATAGAAATTAAAAAGGTGGCCAAAAGATTGACCACCTTAAATTTTAAATCGTAATTGGTTATTCTTGTGCCGCAATCTGCGCTGCTAGGCCATTCACGTCAAAATAGTCGGATGACTGTACAATCTTACCATCATCATTGACGGAAGAAAGATTAAAAAATTTAACGCCTATTTCTTTTCCGCTTTCTGTATGAGTCGCGGTCCAGGTGCCGTATACCCTTATTACACTGGCGCTGGCATTTGCATTTTGCCCGGGGAAAACAGATCCGGACCAGAAGCCATTGGCCGTAGAATCTGGCATGACAATACCTTCGGCATATTTAATATTGTCAAAGTTATCATGATAGCCTTTTAGGGCTGCCAGTAGATCTTCTTTTCCTAACCATTGGTTTCCATTATAAGCCGGAGGGCTCCAATTCATATCATCTGCGAGTAAAGCACTTTGAGCCTCTATATCTTCGTCGCTATGTGCCTGAAAAAAAGCACGAACAACTGCCACTTTTTTATCAAAGTCCGCAGAATCCGGAGCCTCATTTTTTTCCATAGTGATTTGCGCCTCTTGTTCTTTTTCTTTACAGCCAAAGAGAGTTAATACGGCTAGCATTAGCATTCCAAACAGTTTTGTTTTCATTGTAGTAGTTTTTTAAAGGTTAGTATTTACGGGAGAGTTACTACCAAGATACAATTTTTTCAGGAAATCGTGCATTCGTATTACTTGGCTTGAATAAGGAAGTCTAATACTTGTGATATAAACAGGAAAAAAAAGGTTTGAAGCGAGTCTGTGGTGTTTCTGCCAGAGAGATGGTAGTGATTAGTCTATCGTTTGGCCGTGCTTAATCTGTTCTCCCTTATTTTTCCGCAGATCAAAATTGCCATAAAAGAAAAGACGTAAGGTATGGTTCAGGTTATAGTCTGTACCACTGAGCAACTGCTGGTAGACCAACATATAACCGCAGTCAAAACTCCAGTTTTTATTTAGTTTTTGTTTGATACCCACCGTAAACCGATTTTGATCAAAAGTATTGAATACGATTTCTTTCCCGAAATTAAGGTGTATTTCATTGGCGACCAGAAAAGAAGTTTTACCCTCTTTCTTAAAAGGGACAGTTATACTTAGCAGAAACCGAATGCGATTTATAAAATAGTCATCTTCCAGGGATATTCCTTCCTGTACATTGTTAAAAAAACGCTGCTCAGTGCGTATTCTGAATAAGCCGCTAAAAGTTGGGTAAGTATCTGCCAGGATAAACTCCTGGTATATCCTGTTTTCGTTTAGATAAAGGGTCCAGTTTTCGTCTTTGGCCAGCCAGAGGTGTGCATAGCCCGCGGAGATCTTCAAATTGTCGTTAAATCCGTATCGAGCCCCGAAACGGATAAAATTAAAACTCGGATCTTTTAGAAAATTGTTACGCCGAATATGAAAGTCGGCCAGGCCGGACCAATGATTGGTAAGCTGAATAACACTGTTAAGTGAAATCCAGGTCTGTACCTGCTGATTTACATTTTTGGTCGGTGGTTCTGTTTCAGTTTGTGCATATATGCCAACAGAAAGGAAAAAGAGAATTAAGCAAAGGCTTTTTATCCTGATACGGATCACTATTCCAATTTTCTGCAAATATATCTTATCGAAATAGGATAAAAGGAAAAAAAGTAATTTTTTCACGTTGTAAAAGGGAACCCGTTTAATAACGGAGAATTACAATTCCACTTTCTCCAAGTGACAAAGATGGCAGGGGAAAAGGGTTATTCTTGCCGGAGGTACTCGTTCAGTCTGTCAAAAGTAGAATCCCAACCCTTGCAAAAGCCCATCTTTTCTTGTTGCCTGCAATATTTCCCTGTTGGATGAACAACTTTGAACGTAAAATTGGTTTTGTTTTCGTTTGTTTCAAATAGGGCTTGAATTTCTACACCCTCCGTCATTGGTTTAAAATCTGCGGATGATATTATTTTTCCAGGCTCAACTATTTCTGAATACACACCTTGCGTAATAAATTCATTTCAGTTCGGCATCTCCATAGAATATGTCCAGATGCCGCCAACATTAAAGTCGTGCTGGATTACTTTAGTCTGCATCCCTTTTGGTCCCCACCAAAGTGTAATTTGCCCGGCTTGTGTTCAGGCATCCCAAACTAATTGAATGGGCACGTTGAACGTTCTTTCAATTGTTAATTTACGATTGCTTAAATCGATAGTATTACTAATCATTTTTATGTTTTGGTTGTAATTATATGTTTAAGTAAATATTTTATAATTAACAGTATTATTCTTTGGAATTAGGAATCTCTAGTATTGAAAGCATATCAATTGTTTTTTCGGTATCTTTTGCATCACCAACTATTAGAATGGTATGAGGACCAGGATCTAAACTTAGGGCTTCAAAGATTTTCACATAGTATTGGCCATAAGTACCTGAATGATCTTCCAGGTTAAATTTTCCATAAGAAATACCATCAACATTTATACTAACAATTCCACCCCTTGGGCTTCTGTAAGCGTAATATTGAACGGCTGTTCCGTTAAAGTTTAGCTCCGCAGTGCAATTTGCATAACCTTTAGTAAGGGTAGCACCGGAGGCATTCCAATTCTCGTTATGTGTTTCAAAGCCTTTGTAATTCCATCTGGGGTCATTGTCTTCAATTGTTTTCCAGGAGACTTTAGTTTCGGGAACAGAAGCTGCTGTAATTTCTGAGCTCATTTCAGGAATAATCCAGTTTTCACTATTTATAGAGCCACCCATGCCCCCGGTAACAATAGCATCAATAATACCAATTCCCCGTTCAGACATATCGCTAAAATTGTCCAGGGGTATAGGCATATTAAATCGGGTGCGTGCTATATCATAGCCATCTGCAAAATCAGTCTTGTTAAATTGAACCTGTAGTTCTTTATATCCATAAAGCAAACCAAGAAGGCCACCCCAGGTTGCAGTAGGGTTATCTGAGTCCCAGCCTGACATAGCTCCAATACGTATAGTTTTTTTATAGTCTCCTTCTCCATATAATAGACTAACTATTGATGCTGCAAAATTAATTCCCGAATCCCAGGGATATTTGTACTGATATCCTGCCGATATAGCATGCTGATATCGGTTTGCCACTTCATCACGTGTTTTTTCCCAATTGTCTTTGTCTGGATTAGTATTGTAGGCTGCTTTAACAAAATCATACATATCGGCAATATAAGACCAGTCGGGTATTCTCCTTCTGGCTTTTTCTGCCATCCAGAGTATTTGATCTTTGCGCGAAAGAGACTCATCTGCAATAGCTGCGAGTGAATACATGATAATATAAAATTCGGCCGCCCATTCAGAATGCAGGTAGGCAGTAGTTCTAACCGGTAAGTGCCCAATCTCTAAAGCAATATCAGGGCGGCCGGGAGCAAAAGCACCAAAAATTTCTGTAGTTAGCTGTGCATCTATCATGTCCCACATGGGGTTGTTTTCTGGTAATGACGTAGCAGGAGGTATTGCACTGTTTTGCATCTGTCCCAGGGCTGCTAAGTTGGAAACCCATAGCTTAGGTAAGCCTATATGTTTTTGCCACTCAGCACTTATTTGCGCTCCTGTAAGCATATAATTATTATACTTTTCAATGGCATGCTGATAGACATATTCAATATCAGTATCATCATCGGCTCCCCATGGGTTTTGGTCCAGGACATAATCATATTTACCGGGTCCAAAATCTGAATCTGTGAAAAATGGAAAATCTGTGCGCGCGTTTTCTGTTGGCAAACCGGTCCAGTTGGCAATACAGCTACCTAGCCAGAAACCCCTGAGCTTGTCTTTGTATTCAGTCCTGTTTATTTTGTAATAAATAATCTCCTTATTTTCTGCACTATCCGTCATCTGCCCAATGGCGACATTAGCAATAAGACTCACAATAATAAATGACCCTAAATATTTCATTCCCAGTAGTTTATTTTATTTATTCTTTATTATTATTTTTCCCTGATGCCTTCCCTCACCAAAATACTGAATTAACCCCGGTACTTCATTTAGTTCGTAAGGTCCATCGATTACCGGTTTAATTTTGCCTGCGGCGAAAATTTCGTTTATATACTCCAAATCTTTATTTGGTTTCAGGGCAACCATATGGACACGCTTATTACTAAATACAGAAATCCAGGGTTTTAAGATAATAATCGGAATAAGGCGGTTCAGGTACCCACCAACAGTTACATACCTTCCATTGGGGTTTAATGCCCTTAAATATCGGAAAGTTGAGCGGGTGGTCTTAGCATCGAGGATCAGGTCATAACCCTGTTTATTTTTGGTGAAGTCCTCCTTTTTGTAATCTATGATATAATCAAAACCAAGCTCCTTCATCATCTTTAGCTTATCCCCTGTATCAACTCCTGTTACTTCGGCATCATACAACCTGGCAATTTGTAAGGCGAAAGTCCCCATACCACCACCTGCACCGTTAATCAGAATCTTCTGCCCTTTTTGAAGCCGGCCAATATCCAGCAGACCCTGTACAGCCAACATGGCTGCATGCGGGATGGCCGCGGCCTCCTCAAAGCTCATTTTGACGGGCTTAAGGGTCAAGGCCTTTTCATTAATGCAGACATATTCTGCAAAACTGCCAAAACCATATTGCGAGATATCTCCATACACGGCATCGCCAATTTTAAACGAATTTACATGTGCCCCAAGAGCTTCAATAGTTCCTGCCAGTTCCATACCGGGGATCTGGTGTTTTGGCTTTAGAATACCATACAGTAAACGATATAGGTAGGGCTTCCCTCTAATCATACTCCAGTCGTAATCATTCACTGCCGTGGCGTGGATTGTTACCAAAACTTCATTCTCTTTAGGAGTTGGTTTTGCGATCTCCTTGAGCTGAAGAACCTTTGGTGAACCGTATTTTGTATATACCAACGCTCTCATGAGATTTCCATATTATTTCCCCTGTAAATGTTCTCTTCGAATTAATGAGAATGTGATACTAATATGCGCAAGATAGTAGGTAGGTAAAATCATAAAATCAAGTTTAGTGTATCCCAAAAATTCAGTGAGAGCAATAATTGTATCCGAAAATACAATTAGAAAAATCCCAAAAACATAAGTCCATTTAAAACCGGTATCTCCGTTAATTCCAAAAGAAGCACCAAAAGTCAGGCACGAAATGAGCAAATAAACCAGTGCAGCATACATGAGAACCGTATCCTCAATAGAAGGATAAAGTAAAAGGAAAAAGAACACCAAATAGGCCATTAGGATAAGGAGCGTAAACCTCCATTTTATTTTTCCGTTAACCAATGCAAACCCCAGATAACCGGCATGTGCCATAAAAAATAGCGCAATGCCCTTGCTAAACATCGTTGGGTCTCCCAGTTTATTAGACATGAACCAGTCTCCGGCAATAGAAAACAAAAAAGCACCTATGATCATCCAGGTATCATTGGGTTGTTTTGTCTTTTTGAAATTTAGAATTAATATAATGAGAATCCCAACCGCCGCGGACCCTGATTTATAAAAAAAGGCGGAGGTATTCAGGGCCATAATTGCCGATAGTACGGCAAATAATAACAGGCTGTAAATCCAATTATTTTTAAATTGTTGTACATCCATATTTAACGGTTTGTGGGATTGAGCCTTCGTTAATTTTTCAATTCAGATTCAATTATATGAATTATTTTTTCGATATCATTTTTTAAGGGCAGATAATGAAGGGCGCTCTTGGTTTTTGAAATTCTCGTATAAAGGAATATATGATTTTCGAATTCCACAGAATTAAAAAGGTTTTTATTATTTATTGATTCAAATTTTGAATTCCCTTTTACTTCTCTCCCCATTATTCTTATGGTTTTTTTTAAACTGCCATCTTTTAAATAATGTTCGACGGCTTTGTCGTAGAATTTTGCTCCATCTGTTTGATTTTGTTTTCGGTCACTAATTGTTGGCGAATTTTTCTGAAGAATTTTATCATTGCTTAGTGATAGGCTATAATATGTACTGAGGGATGGTTTATGATTTAATTAGATTGGAATTCAAAGAAAATCTACGAATTATATTCTAACTGTTTAAAAATACGAAATTTCAGTTTAGTGTTGAAGAACCAATATACCTGTTTGAAAATTCATATGTAAGGATTGATCTATCACGGAATAGGTTCAGTTTATATAATGATCACAAAAAAAGGATCTTTAAAAAGTACCGCCAGAAGTAATATAGGGGAACACTATTTTGTTTTGATCATTTTTACCGAAAACCATCCAAGTACTATTATGAGTACTGCCATAATAGCCCACAACCAGTTTTTATTTTTAAATAAGGGTTCGGATACCAGAACTTCCTTTTGATCAATAAGCTGCTCTTTTCCAAAATTTAAAGCAGTTAGGGTGTCCGGAATTTTTGAGGCAAAACGTTCAATATCGTAGTTTGGTTTAGTTGCTTTTTTGTTCCCATAGGCTAAGAAATAAGTTGCGGGTTCTGTAAACCTGACAACCAATTCATGAACATAACCCTTTGCGGTTAGCTTTTGAATTGTTAAAGGTGCATTATCCTGATTGTAGATACTGATTTTTAGTTTTTGAAGCACTGTACTTTTAAATACAAATTCATTTTTCTCAAAAGAACTCAGTGTCCCTGAAGTTAATTGCTGATACTGATACTTCCATCCCTTTTCCGTTTTTACACTATCAGATAAATAGGAAATGGTTATTGGTCTGTAATAGTCGAATGTATTTTGAACATTAATTTTAATGGAACTAACAGGAACGGGTGCTTTTAAACCAATATCAACAAGCGTAAGTTTCCGCTTTTTATCTTCAATGCTCTCAGATTTTTCTACAGCATATTTAGTAAAACTGCCATTGGCAGCCTCATTAAATTCAATTTTCGCAAAGGACAAACCTGGTTTTTCTTTGCTTTTTATGAGGACTCTAAAATAACGGTACTTTGTTTCAGGAAAAGTAACCTTGGTAAATTGATAATTTGTTTCAGTGTTTTTGATGGAAAGAATTCGATAATCATCAACAATCTTAAACCACTCCTGCTGATTTTGACTTCCTTCCAGCGACAGCAACCAATCGAAATTATCCTGTTTAAAATTCAGCATTAACTGATTTACAGAATCTTCTGTAGGTACTTCCAACGTAAAATAGTACCCTTTTTCATTGTGCGTGGTATTTAATAGTTCGAAATTCACTTCAGCGCCCACTACCTTTTCAGTTTTAAGTTGCAGCATATAGGAAGCTTCAATAGTATCATTTGACTCAGTTAGCCCAAAAATTCTAATATCTGAAAAAACAGGGGACACTTTTCCATAAATATCCTCGGGTAAGACCACTTTGTGCCATTGGTCTGTAATTCCCGGTAATTCCCTTTTATAACTGTATTGATCAATTTGCGCATAGGAATATGCACAGATTAATAGTAGTAAATAGACACTGATTTTGGCTTTCAATTTAATCGGAAATTATATGTTTGAATTTGTTGTACAAAAATGAAATGATCAGAAGAAGTATTCCCAGCGAAAGAAAAACAATGGTTTTTGAAATGGTGTCAAGCTGAGAGATGTCATAAAAGAACAGCTTTAGCAAAGTGATAGAAAATAAGGCTATGGCTCCTATGCGCAAGTATTTTTTATGTTTCCAGATGCCTAGGGCGATTAACAATAAAGAATAAACACCCCAAAGAATGCTAATGCCAAGTTTATAGGTTTGAGAAGATCCTGAAAGATCCATTAAATTTATCAGTTCACTTGTTGCTATCCATAAAATAGATACATGAAATAACAAATCAAACGCCATTTTAAAATTAGTCTTCATAAATGCCTGTCGAATGTAGGCATAACAGGATATTAGTGTTATTGTCACAAAGGCAAATGAAATATATCGGATAGCAACATTAAAGGCTCCAATCTGATAATAGGCAGATAAGGATTGTTCCAAATAGCTTTCACGTAACTCGCTGAGTACATATAATCCTTGCGTCAAAAAAATTGAAATAGCGAATGTACTAAAGGCAAGATTAATTAATCCTAATATTCTGTTTTTGAACATTTTCATATTCACAAAGGAAAGCACCGATAAAAACAGCATAGAATAATTGAGGATCCAAATTGTTTTGAAGTTCCTGAGATCATAGTTGTAGAATTCTTCATACTCATTCATCGTTAATTTGGAGTTCGCAAAAAGTTGATCAAAATAATTTCCTATTTCGAGTCTAAAGGCAAAGTAAATTGTGCTCAGAAGTACGGCAGGAATTAGAAAAGAAACTAACTGCTGTAAATCTTTCTTGCTAATTAAGGAGGAGACATATTTTTTGTTAGAATTTAAAACAGTAATATAACTAAATGCAGCAATGAATAGTAGCGAACTGAGAAAGTTAACATTGAGAAGCGGAGTCATTTTTGTACCTCCTGTGTAAAACATATTGAAATTATATGCAGTTGACCAATCCTGAAAAATGCTAATAACAGCCAAAAGCATTAATGGGTATGAAATGTTTTCATAGACCGGAATTTGTTTTGTTCTTCCAATCCAAAATAATAAGGCGGCTTCACCAACCCATAACAAGGTTACCCAATTTCCATCTAACTGAACAGGAATAGCAATGGTAATAAAAACCAAAACCAATCCTGAAATAAGATAGAGCAGGTTTTTATCGTTCAGTTTCTGTTTGTAAATATAAGAGCTGACCGCAAAATGTAATATGCCATTGAAAATTGTAAACACACCTAAAAACTGTGAGCCTGTTTCGTGTCTTGCCAAAATGCTGTATCCAATCCCGTAAAAAATAAATGAATTTGCAAGCAGCAAGAGAATATCAGGGATTTCAAATTTTTCTTTTTGTTGTAATTTGAAAGCAAGAAAAGTGCCATAAAAAATAATAAAAAACAAAGAGAGAAAGCATATTGCCACTACAAAGTGTTCCTCAGTTTGGTATTCTGATGCATACCATGAGGCAAAAATCAACCATGTAAGCACAAAAGATGAAAAGTAAAGTCCTTTCCAGTATTTTTTAAAAGCGAGGACAAGGATTCCACCATTGATAATTGACATATAGCTGAAAAGAACCGCAATATTTTCAGCATCATCACCTAACAGAAAAGGAACTGCATACGCACCTACCAAACCTATATGTGCAATAATTTGCTTGTTATAGTTTAAGGCAGCAATAATTATAAATACCGTAAACAATACCATTAACAGGAACGTAACTGTTTGGGGAAACAGATCATACAGACTGTAGGCAACATAGGTCATAAAATAAAATATTGCCATTGCGCCACTCAATAATACCGCGCTAAAATTTGCATAATTTGCCTTCAATTTCATTCCTATCCCCAAAAGGCCCATTCCAACCAAATAACCTAATATCACTCTGGTTAATGGACTTATTAAGTCATTTTCTATGGAATATTTTGCACCAATTCCCACACCAATAATCAGGATGGCAATACCAATTTTATTAATTAAGTTTTCGCCTATAAATTTTTCCCAGTCAAAATTTATTTTGGGTTGTTTATTTTTAGTGGCAGCATCAAATGAAACCGGTTTTGCCTTCAAAACTTCCTTTTTCTCTGAAGCCGGCTTTTGGATACTTACCGGTGAAGGTTTTTGGACTGTTGCCGTTTTTTTAATTTTAGGAATTACCATCCACAGTATTATATAAGCCAAAAATCCAATACCAAAAAAGAAGGAAAATAGTAACCAAAGGAAACGTATCAAAATCCTGTTGAGTCCAAGATATTCAGCTATACCGGAACAAACACCTCCTAAAATTCTATGATTGACATCCCTGTACAATTTTTTGGATGCCGTACCGGGCCGGGATGCGGTAACAGGCTCGGATGATGTAACAGGCTGGGATGCATTACCGGACTCGTACGAGGGTTTATCCTCAATGGTTTCTTTTTTTTCTAAAGGTTGTTTTATTTCTGCCTGTTTTAGCAGGTTTATTTCTGCCTTCAGGGCATTTACTTCTGCTAAAAAAATATCCTGCCTTTTTAGGAGTGTTTCCAGTTTCTTAGAAAGATTGTTTAAATTATCCTGGTTTTCAGTCATTTGGCTATACTAATTGCAATGAATATTCCTTAAATAAACGCAGTCTCCCGGATTAGATTGTGTAGGCAGTTTAGCTAGGGTTATTTACGGGAAATAATATCCTTTTGAGGAGAGGAGAATGTTTTAAAAATATAGTACTTTTAACATTAAGATTCCATTAAATAAAGATACCTGAAAAGTATTCTATATAAATAATTATCATGACCAATGTTTCCCTAAGATTATATTTAATTAAAGGGTTTATTCTCATCCTGGCATTTGCCAGCCAGTTAGCAATTGCACAGCAAACGAAAAAAAAGTCTGCAGTTACACCTACTGGAGACACTATTGAAATATCTACCCTGGAGTTAAGGTTGACCATGGATGACTACTTCCGCGGGTTTGCCAGGACGGTTACAGAAGCAGCTGATAGTATCATGTATTTTTCCGAGGATTACAGAATTGATAATCAGGCTTTATTATGGAAAATGAATGCTATTCCCGTGGCTCAGGGTGCTATCTTTAGCAAGGATCCTTTTGCGGCCTTTATAGATATTTCGGTTTTTAGTTATCAGATGAAACTGTATTTTGAAAAGGGGGCAGGCAAGGAAATTTTTGGGGAACATCAAGGGATTGCAATCAGGGCCTCGGATAAACTCTGGAAGGAATTAATTGATATTGGACTTTATATTACTCATCCCAAAGATATTTCCAATGGGATTCAAAAGGTTAAAGATTTTGCCGAGCAGAACCCTATTACCAGTTCCTATTTCAACAGAAAATCTACTTTAGCACTTATGGCCAGTATTCAAAAGGAAGAAAAGGTAAAATTCAAAACCCTTGCCGAAGGAATGGCTCAAAGTCTAGATGAATTAAGTACCCGGATTAATACCTATACTGAGATTCTGCCAAATCAAATACGCTGGCAATCTGAATATTTATTAAATGATATTTTAGCTAATTCACAATTAAATGGCCGTTTGGATTCACTCACAACTTTATTGGAAAGAGCAGTGGTATTGATTGAAGCCAGTCCTGAATTAATTGATAATCAGCGTTCAAAGGTAATGCGCGACCTTACAGGAGAGCGAAGA
>CAJQNH010000017.1 GCA_905479615.1 uncultured Eudoraea sp. | reverse complement strand
ACGGTGGTCTTAGATATCTCAAACAGTTTGATTTTTGGTTAGTAAAAGAAGTGGGATCTGAACGGGCTATAGTCCATAAACTTGCACCGCACCTTGTGCTTCCCGAAAAAATGTTACTTCCCTTAATTGACGGTGGGTCATATGGAAAATGGCTAACATCTATTGGGTTAAAGGTCTATGATATTTTGGCACAGGTTTCGGGCGATGACAAGCGGAAAATGCTGGAGAAAAAAGAGGCTTTAGAGCTGGAACCGCTATTACCAAAGAAGAAGTTAAAAGGGGCCGGTTATTATGCTGAATACCGCACAGATGACGCCAGGCTAACAATTGAAAATATTAAGACTAGTCTTTCATTCGGTGCTGTTGCATTAAACTATGCTGAGGTAACAGCTTTTAACTACACTGACAATATTATTTCAGGGCTACATTTTAAGGATGTTATAGCGGGTCATGAATTTACTATTAAATCAAAATATGTGATAAGTGCTGCCGGCCCATGGGTAGATGAATTGCGAAGTATAAATAATTCTAAAAAAGGGAAACGTCTTCATCTTACAAAGGGGGTTCATTTGGTATTTCCGCATGCCAAATTACCGGTAAAGCAATCTGTTTATTTTGATGTTCCTGACGGGCGTATGATTTTTGCTATCCCCAGAGGTAAAATTACCTATGTGGGGACAACCGATACTAATTATGATCAGGATAAAGATGATGTTAAACTGGATTTGGCTGATGCCCTATATTTAGTATCAGCAGTTAATAATATGTTTCCTAAAATAAATTTAGAATTGAAAGATATTATCTCTTCCTGGGCGGGTTTACGGCCCTTAATACATGAAGAGGGAAAATCTACTTCCGAATTATCACGTAAGGATGAGATATTTATTTCAGATACCGGTCTAATAAGTATGGCCGGAGGCAAACTTACCGGGTATCGAAAGATGGCAGAAAGAGTTGTAAATCTGCTATCTAAAAAAATGGAAGAGGAAGAAGGAATTGAACTGGCGGAATGTACAACGGTTCAGATCCCTCTATGCGGTAATGATTTCAGGAAATCCAAACACGTCAAAAAGTACATTTCAGAAGTATTTGAACGAATTGGAGCAGATGGTTTTACAGAATATGATGCCTGGTATCTGGTAACAACCTATGGCAATCAAACCGAGGTAATTTTAGAGGACTACTCCATACTAAAAGATGAAGATCCTTACATAAGAATGGCCAAAGCCGAACTTCATTTCGGAATTAATTATGAAATGATAACTTCTCCCATGGACTTTTTTATCCGCAGGACAGGACGCTTATATTTCGATATTGAAAGTATACCTTATCTACTGGATCCGATTCTGGATGAATTCAAGTCAATTTTCAAATTGGATGATTCACAAATCCTTTCCTGGAAAGAAAAAATGCTGCAAGAAATACAAGAGCATTCTATTTTTTCTTTAGATCGGGTTTAATATTATTTTCTAATACTTCAGTCAGTCCGGGTACTGGAATTGGGTAAAAGCCATTATCATCGGGTATTACAGGAGGCATAGTATCCCAGCTATATGTTTCAGGCATTATACTCCTTCCTTTGTTTAGTGCATCTTCAAAAGTGATTAACTGCCCTGAATAGGTGGCCATTCTCCCAAGAATTGCGGTCATTGTCGTTTTTGCTGCATGTTCCGCATCACTTATAACTCCTCCGGCTTTAATAGAAGCGAATAAGGCATCATGTTCTGTCTGATAAGGATTCGGATCATTGGTGCCCTGATGTTCATAAATGATACTGCCATCATAGCCGGTAATTATGCCTTTATTCTGTGAGTCAGTGTAAATTTTGCCCTTAGTACCCATAAAACTTTCAGATACATTGTCTAAACAACCTTTTTGATGTCTGCACTGGCTGGAAATTACTGCCCCGGAGGGATAAGTGAATTCAACAAAATGGTGATCAAATATCTGGCCGTATTCTTTCCCTTTTCTCACTTCTCTGCCACCCATACCCTGGGCATGTATCGGAAATTCCCCAATAAACCAATTGGCAACATCTATATTGTGAATATGTTGTTCTACGATATGGTCGCCACATAACCAGTTAAAATAATACCAATTGCGCATTTGATATTTCATTTCTGTCTGGTTTTCCTGACGCTCTTTTACCCATACCCCGGCACTGTTCCAATACACCTGTCCTGAAACAATCTGGCCCATTTTGTTAGATCTTATCTCCTCAAGGCATGCAAGATAATTTCGTTGATAATGCCTTTGTAACCCAACCACAACATTCAGCTTTTTCTCTTTAGCAATTTTCGCTGTTTTCAGAACACTTCGTATACCACTGGCATCCGTAGCCACGGGCTTTTCCATAAAAACATGTTTGTTTTTACTTATTGCATACTCAAAATGGATAGGCCTGAAACCAGGAGTAGTGGTTAGTATTACAACATCTGCTTTGTCAATAGCTGCCTTATAGGCATCAAAGCCCAGGTGTTTATCTTCATCTTTAACCGTAATTTTATCTGTATCAATAAATTTCTTGGATAATATTTCATAGCAGTTATCCAATCGATCCTGAAATGCATCGGCCATTGCAACCAATTTTACGTTTTCTTTAGTGCTCAAGGCCTGTGCTGCGGCACCGGTTCCTCTGCCACCGCATCCAACCAATGCAATTTTAATGGCGTCGTCCCCAAGGACATGTGCTGAAGCTGCTACATCCAAAGGAACAGCTAATATTCCACCTGCTGCCAGAGCAGTGTTTTTGCAAAAATTTCTACGGGTAAGGGCGTGGTTTTTATTTTCCATATGTAAAGTTTTTAATAGTCATCAATTGCAGCAAGCCAATAAGTCTCCATTTCTTCCTTTGTTGGGGTTTCTTTTGGGCGAATAATTCTAAAACCAACATTTGGTGCATTGGTAAACCACCAGCGGCTTTTGGGAATCTGCGGGTCAATTCTTTTCCATTCTGCCGAGGAACCTATCCGGGCAGATGATCTGAGTTCAATAGCGGGATCCATCCAGGAGCCCCCACGCACAGATCTTGGATATAGTTTTGTGGGTTTTATCCATGGATTGTTTGTTGTTTTGCCTAATCTATTAGCATATGTTTCTGCAGTGTATTCATCCATAGTCCATTCTGCAACATTACCGTGGATATCGTAAAGGCCATACTTATTAGGTAACTTAGCACCTACTTTCTGATATTTATCTTCACTATTCTGATCATACCAGGCATATAAATTTAATTCAACAGGATCTTCACCAAAATGATAGGTAGTAGTGCTACCAGCCCTGGCCGCATATTCCCATTCTGCTTCTGTGGGAAGTCTATAGAAATTTCCTGTTTTCGCGCTTAACCATTTGCAAAATGTTATTGCCGCATATTGGGTAATATTTACAACAGGATACCCTTTTTTACCCATGCCGTGACTCATATCTACATATGGGGTTGTTGCGGAAGATATGGCATCAATGTCTATAGTAACTTTTGTATCTAAATCTTTCAGTCCAATAGTGTCAATCTGTCTCTCTAAAAAAAGCTCATATTGATCCCATGTTATTTCAAAGGCACCCATCCAGAAATCATCTACCAAAACCTTGTGTTGAGGTTTTTCATCTTCTTTATGGCTATTACTTCCCATCAAAAATTTACCTCCTTTTATAGGGTTCATTTTAATGGTAATCTCGCTACCTGGAATTTCTTGGGAATAAGTAACAAAGGAATTTAATTTTTTTGTTATTTCAGCGGATTCAGAACGGCCGTCTGAAGTGAAAGCCATGCATAAAAAAATGACAGAGACCACTATTAAAAGATGGATATATTTTAGATTCATTTAAAAATATTTAGACATAGCATGGCGCCAAAATATTTCTAAAATATTCATTTAGAACCTAATAAAAAAATTTCAGGGTCAATCTAATTTATCTGTAAGTGCTTTGAAAGTTATTTTGGCGCTCTTTTGCTTATAAAGGATATCATATACGGCATCAATAATTGGGGTCTTAACTTTCTTTTTAAATGTTGATTTTAATTTATAGGCACTTTCGGTTGCATAATAACCTTCTGCTATCATTTTCATTTCCATCATAGCACTTTTTACCCTATACCCCTTGCCAATCATATTTCCGAACATCCTGTTGCGGCTAAAAGTTGAATAGCCCGTAACAAGTAAATCCCCCAGATAGGCAGAATTATTGATATTCCGTTTCATCTTGTGAACCCTAGAAATATAACGCTTCATTTCGCGGATGGCATTACTCATTAAAACCGCTTGGAAATTATCGCCATATCCTAATCCGTGGGCTATGCCTGCTGCTAATGCGTAAATATTTTTAAGCATTGCAGCATATTCGGTTCCTATGATATCATCGGAAATTTTGGTCTTAATATAATGGCTGTTCAAATGTTCAGAAAGCATACTGGCTTTAGCCGTATCTGCACAAGCAACTGTTAAATAGGACAAGCGCTCTAAGGCAACCTCTTCAGCATGGCAGGGACCCGTAATCACCCCAATATTTTCAATTGGTATACCATATTTTTTATGAAAATGCTCACCAACAATTAAACCTGTTTCTGGAACAATTCCTTTGATAGCTGAAAATATAATTTTATCCCTAAAAGGGATAGTAAGTTTTTTGAGTTCACTCTCTAAAAAAGCTGATGGAATTGCAAAAATCAACAGACTAGCCTTGGAAACGGCTTCGTCCATATTATTCGTAAGAACTAATTGTTTCATTTGAAACTCAACAGAAGTAAGGTAATTAGGGTTGTGTTTGTTGGCTTTTATATATTCTAGAGCTTCCTCATTGCGCATATACCAGATTACTTTATCCTGGTTTTCTGTGAGCATTTTTACAATGGCTGTGGCCCAGCTTCCACCACCCAGAACTGCAATTTTTAATTCTTTTTCCATCAAATTAAATTAGACCATCAAATGTAATTAAAAAAAATAACGACTTACTTATATGAAAATCAATAAGTTATAATAATTTACAAGTAAATGAACTTTACCGCGTACTATTAAACTCGCCTTTTAGAAAACGATGAAATACATAAAATTTTAACACCGCTTCACCTGTTTCTGTACAATGAAAACTTTGAATTATGCGTTATTTAAGGTAGTAGAGCATAGGATGAGGATGAAAAATTATTTTTGGTTGGTTATTTAGTTAGAAACTGCCCCGGATTTAGATTCAGGGCGGTTTTTTTATGTCATTATTATTTGCTTACCAATAGTAAAGAGAAGCTATTTAAAAGGTTAGGGTGAAAGTAAATTTTCCGGATTTTGAGCAGTAACAAGAATCACCTTTTCAGATATCTTTTTTTAAAATCAGAAGGATTTTCGTTGGCAATTTTTTTAAAAATACGATTAAAATAAGAAAGACTTTCATAACCACATTCGTAGCAAGTCTCACTTATATTTCTTCCTTTCAGAAGCAATCGTTTGGCCTGGCTAATACGATATTGGTTTAAAAAGGATGTAAAAGTACTTCCTGTGGCACCCTTAAAATATCGGCAAAAAGCTTCTTTACTCAAGTTGGAAAGTGCTGCTACTTCTTTAAGCTCTATTTTACGTTGGTAGTTTTCATCTATAAATGCGTAGATATTTTTTAAACGGTCCTGTTGTTTTTGACTGTATTTATTGATTACAGGATAATCATGCAATAAAACATACTCCTTGGAGGTCGCTAAAATGGAGAAAATATGAAGTACTTCCAGAAACTGGGAAAATGGTGCCAAAACATGAAGCTTTTTAAGCCTTGAGCCAATATTTACCTTGGTTCTTCCTGTAAATGCTATTCCCTGCTGAGATTTTTCAAAGAGTTCAAATACTTCAGTCAGCTCCGGTATTTCGGTAAATATTTTGTTCTTAAACGCCGAACTAACATGTAAAACTTCTTTTTTGTAATCGGTCTGTATGCCATAATCGAAATTTAGATGAGGTATATTGGACCCTATTAATACCAGATCACTATGCTCATATTGAGAGATATGATCTCCTACATGCCTTGTTCCGTTAGCGCCTTCAATGTAAACCAATTCATATTCCGGGTGAAAATGCCAGTAAAATAAATCATTCAATCTTGGATTGTGTAGTAACCGGAAGGAGCTTTTGGCATCCGGATTTATTTGTTCTAATTGAATTTTCAAATCAAAAATTTAACATAATTGTTATTATTGACCAATATATTGTTATAATATATCAATATAGTTCAATTATATATCAAAATCAAGGTGGAATTCACTATTTGATCTTTTTAGATTTGAATATCTTTTAATCGCAATACAGAATTATCATGGAAAAAGCAGCATCCAAACTGGAAATGGCCAATAAGGCTCATAAGGATATTCCTGGAAATCCCTCAACCGCTACAAGTAGTAAAATTAAATTAAATGATCTGTCTAATAATGTTCCGTTACGGGTTCTTAGTGAAAAGGATTGGGAATTTTGGAAGCAGAAGGGCTATATCGTAATTAAAAATGCGGTTCCTGTATCTCAGGCAAAGGCAACAGCAGATTTTTTGTGGGAATTTGATGAAAAGGATCCTAGGGATAGTGAAACCTGGTATGCTCCACCAAGGGCCGAAATGCAAATGAAAGAATTAACAGGAACGGGTATGGTTGAGGTATACAATAACCAGCACCTATGGAATAACAGGCAAATGCAACGCGTTTATGATGCCTTTGTCGATGTTTGGGGGACAGAAAAACTTTGGGTTACAATTGATAGGGCCAATCTTAATTTTCCTCAAAGGCCGGGATTTGAAAGGAAAGGATTTATACACTGGGATTATGATCCCGAAACTAAACCGCAGAATGTACAGGGAGTATTGGCACTTGCTGATCAAACAGATGAGGATATGGGAGGTTTTCAATGTATTCCCTGGTTGTATAGGAATTATGATGGTTGGAAGCTTACCCAGCCTGAAGATAGAGATCACTTTCAACCTGACATATCAGAATTAGAAGATAAGATTGTAAAAGTGAAATTAGAAATTGGTGATCTTCTTATATTTAATAGCACGCAGCCCCATGGGATCAGACCTAATAAATCTGAGGATAAAGTTAGGATTGCCCAATACATTTCTATGATGCCTGCAGAGGAAGAAAATGAAGAATTAAAACAATGGCGCATTAATTCCTGGAAGAACAGAATAGCTCCTGAGGGTTATGCATTTCCTGGTGATCCAAGAAATTGGGAGCAGACGAGATACAAAACTGCCGAATTAAATGAATTGGGAGAAAAATTATTAGGGTTGAAAAAATGGTAGAAAATAATGGTGATGGTGACAAACGCATTTTTTGGTACTTTCAATGATTAATCAAGACTAAAAAGCCAAAGCTATGTTATCAAATATTGGAGTTTGGGACATCACCATCCTCGTTATTTATTTTGGAATTATTCTGTGGATTGCGAAATGGGCTTCGGGGAACAAAGAGGATTCCAAAGGACCGGTGGATTATTTTCTGGCCGGTAAAAACCAGGGCTGGTTTGTTATTGGAGCTTCCTTATTTGCTTCTAATATTGGTTCTGAAATTATCTTAGGGGTATCAGGTGCAGGAGCCCGGGCAAATATGCCAATGGCCAATTTTGAAATCCTTGCCTCCCTCATACTAATTTTGCTAGGATGGGTATTTGTCCCCTTTTATTTAAGGACGGGAGTATATACCATGCCTGAATTTTTGGAAAAACGTTATTCCAAAGCTTGTAGAAATTACCTTTCTGTAGTTTCCATCTTGGCTTATGTTATTACTAAAATTTCGCTAATCATATTTGCTGGAGCCCTGGTTTTTGAAACTATGGGAATTTCTTTTTGGACAGGTGCAATTATTACAGTTGTTGCAACCGGGTTTTATACCGTCCTTGGAGGATTAAAAGCGGTCATCTATACAGATATGGTCCAGGCTTTTATTTTACTGATCGGGACCGTTGCAGTTACATGTTTTGGGCTTTATCAGCTGGGGGGCTGGGATGAAATGATAAACATCATAGCTGCTGCTTCTGAACAGAATGGGAATCCGCCAGTGGAACGCTTTTTTAATTTATGGAGGCCCATGTCCGACACCGAATACCCTTGGACGGGAATGCTGTTTGGCGCCCCTATTTTAGGGGTTTGGTATTGGTGTACTGACCAATATATAGTTCAAAGGGCCCTGTCAGCAAAAGATGTGCTTAACGCAAGGAGAGGGGCCCTTTTTGCGGGATTTTTAAAGTTGCTTCCGGTTTTTATCTTTTTTATACCCGGAGTAATTGCCTATGCATTACTTCAAAATGGACAAATTAGTTTTTCTATGGACAATGCGGACCAGGCTCTGCCTACAATGATTACCACTTTTCTTCCTGCGGGAATAAAAGGATTGGCTATTGCAGGATTACTGGCAGCTTTAATGAGTTCATTGTCCTCTGCCTTTAACTCTAGTTCTACTTTGTTGACCATAGATTTTTACCAACAAAAAAGACCCAATGCTTCTGAAAGGGAATTGGTTCGATTTGGACAAATCGCTACTTCCGTATTGGTGATAGTTAGTTTAGGATGGATCCCTTTTATGAAATCAATGATGGGAGGAGGGATTTTTCATTATCTTCAAAATATACAAGCCTACATAGCTCCTCCAATTGCCGCTGTTTTTCTTTTTGGGTTATTCTATAAATGGATCAATGCCCGTGGTGCTATAATTACCTTATGGGCCGGGTTTGTGCTTGGAATTTTAAGATTGGTAACAGAATTTCTTCGTAACGAAAAGATCTTGGTGGTTTCAAAAAATTCATTGTTTGGCATTTTTCTGGATATTAACTTTCTGCATTTTGCTCTTTACCTCTTCCTTTTCTGTGCAGGACTATTGATGTTGGTTAGTAAAATGGGAGCCCCCCAGTCCGCGGAAAAGTTACAACTGGTTACTTTTCAAAAGTATGCTTCAAAAGGAAAAATTCGATGGACAAAAGATGTGCTGATTACCTTGGTATTGGTTGTACTTGTCCTGATAATATGGGTAATTTTCAGTCCTTTGGGGATAGGAGGTTAGTATATACCTGTTAGAGTTATTTAACAATTTCGGTAATCTGCATAAATGACATTAACTTCTAAAATTAAATTGCGACTATCGTTATAAAATAAAAGGATAAAACTGTATTTATTTTGGGTTTTCCCGGGCAAATGTACGCACCTCTTCCTTGTTGCCGAGATTCTCAACAGTAGGAGAAAGTTACAATTGCCATTACCTATTTGCGAGTACATTTTCTTCAACTGTAAATAGGTGTGATGTGAAAATTGATGGTGAGAATACAGGAAGGATTATAAGGTGTGAAACCCATTATTTTTGATTCCTTTTCCTAAAAGACGAATAAACACTACTTTTGCGCCCTTAATTGCAGAAGGCATGAAAAAGTACTTAAATCTATTTGATTTTTCACAAAAAGTAAATTACAAAACTGAAGTCCTATCTGGATTAACTGTTGCGTTGGCTTTGGTTCCAGAGGCCATAGCATTCGCTCTTATAGCAGGCTTATCCCCTTTAACCGGATTATATGCGGCATTTGTTATGGGGCTGGTTACTTCTGTTCTGGGAGGTAGACCCGGAATGATTTCCGGAGCTACCGGGGCGGTAGCAGTGGTTATAGTTTCGCTTGCCATGGATTACGGTGTTGAATACGTATTTGCCGCGGTGATATTGGCCGGAATACTGCAGTTGGCAGCCGGATTTCTTCGTTTAGGTAAATTGATGCGTCTTGTGCCTCATCCTGTTATATTTGGATTTGTAAACGGCCTGGCTATCATTATTTTTATGTCACAGCTAGACCAGTTCAAGTCATCTGATGGCTCATGGTTGACCGGGAGCACCATGTTTATTTTTTTAGGATTAGTATTCTTCACAATGCTCGTAATTTGGGGATTACCCAAACTAAGTAAAGCAGTTCCTGCTTCATTGATTGCTATCCTGGCTGTTTTTGGGCTCGTTCTTGTATTTGATATTGACACAAAAACAATTGGTGACATAGCCTCTATTCAGGGCGGTTTTCCACCCTTTCATATCCCGGAACTGCCTTTTTCTTTGGAAACCCTGCAGATCATTTTTCCTTATGCGGCTATAGTCGCCGGGGTTGGGCTAATAGAGAGTTTATTGACCCTAAATATTATAGACGAAATTACAGAAACGCGTGGGCGGGGTAATAAAGAAGCAGTTGCCCAGGGAACAGCAAACATACTTTCCGGACTTTTTTCCGGGATGGGTGGTTGTGCCATGATAGGACAGAGTTTAATAAATACTTCCAATGGAGCCCGTGCAAGATTATCGGGCATAGTGGCTTCTGTAATGCTTCTTGTCTTTATTATGTTCGGGGCTAATTTGATTGAAAAAGTGCCTATGGCTGCACTTACAGGATTAATGATTATGGTTGCACTGGGAACATTTGAGTGGGCCAGTTTACGTACGTTCAGAAGAATGCCGAAATCTGATGTTCTTGTAATGATATTAGTAACTCTGGTTACCATTTTTCTACATAATCTGGCGTTGGCCGTCTTAGTTGGTGTAATTATCTCAGCTCTTGTTTTTGCATGGGATAACGCCAAAAGGATACGTGCCAGAAAATATATTGACGATAACGGAATTAAGCACTACGAAATCTATGGGCCGCTATTTTTTGGATCTGTGACTTTGTTTAATGAAAAGTTCGATGTACTTGAGGATCCGGATGAGGTTATTATAGATTTTAAGGAAAGCAGAGTAGTAGATATGTCTGCCATTGAAGCGTTAAACAAAATAACGGAACGCTATCATAAAGTTGGGAAGAAGGTACATTTAAGGCATTTAAGTGAGGACTGCAGGCGCTTGTTAACGAATGCAGATGCTATAATTGACGTAAATGTCCTGGAAGACCCCACTTATAAACTGGCCATAGATAAAGTTTAAATGCTACAGTATTGCGAATTTTACATTCACAGTACTCTCTATTTTTATTTTTTCAAATTCAATTTCAATGGGTTGATCCACATCTGATTCTTTAGACATTTGCACCCTAACCATTCTATCCGTCATCCTATTTTGTACTCCTGTGTTCAGATCAGAAATAAAAAGAGCATGTCCAAGCTTTTGATCTAGGGGTACAACCATTGCTTCGCCCTGGATTTTTGCCGCAACCACAGCTCTCTGTCTTAGATTAATTTTGAGTTTTTCCAGACCTGAATATTCCATTTTTGTGAGGTTTACATTAGAGATTCCGATGGATTCGAGGCCCATTAGTACTTTGCCTGCTGTTAAGGCGTCATGAACTAATAAGGTATATTCTTTGTCTTTTTGAACATCGACTTTCCTTAGGAAGTACTTTTTAAAATTACTTCCCAAATCAGTAAGGGTAAGTTGTTTCTCGATATCAATGCCTAGTGTTTTTAGTTTGTCGGCCATTTTGTTTTCTAATTTTTCAACCGAAGTTTTGCCTTTTGTGTCGGCTTCTGTAATCAGGATTGACAAATAAATACGGTCTGGTATGACCAAGGTATCTACCCTTGCAGTGGTTTCTAAATACGGTTGATCAATAAAGTTTTTACTTTGTCCGTAACTTGTGATACTTGTTATTAAAAGCATTGCAATCAATAATCTCAACGCTATTTTTTCTCGAATTAAATATTTCATATTTTCAATTTGTCTGTTCGAAACTAAAACTTTCTTATTGCTTTTAAAAGATTGAATGAGGGAAGTCCTTATTTCTGTGAGTATTCAATGCCGATGAGAAAGTAAATACCACTCCATTGATTCAATTCTTTAAAAAGAAAAAGTGCTCATCTCGTTAATTTAGTAACCGAGAAAAGCACTTAATAAGATTCTTGATGCAGTTTTAAAGGGTTCGTAAGTACTCTGCAACAGCCCTTGCTTCTTCTTCACTTAGATTTTGATTGAGCATGATGGCATTGTTGTATTCCTTTAATAAGGCTTGAGCAATAGGGTCTTCTTTAAGCATAACATCCGGGTTTAGGATCATATTCATAACCCATTCCGGACTTCTGCGTTCATAAATGCCAGCCAAGGCAGGTCCTATCATACGTTGGTTAGCCATATGGCAAGCTGTACAAATAGTGCTGTATTTTGCTTCACCTGCGGCAGCTAATTCAGAATCTATTTCTGCTGCAAATTCTACGGAGGTTATAGGTCCAACTCCTTTGTTATTCATATCAACCGGTACAGTTTCAGATATAGTTTCAACTTTCACCTCCTTTTTGGCACGGTTCATTTCAAACCCTCCTTCTTTTTTCTCTTCTTTTTTTTCGCCGCAGCATACTAGCAGTGCGGAAATTCCAATTATGGCAATTATATTTCGCATGTTTTTTAAATTTGAAGTACTAATATATGAAATAGCTCGGATCAAAAGAATTCCTTTATAAATTTTAAGCCAATTTTTTCAGAATAGGATACGTTTTGTGGACCAAAGAACCCTACATGACCACCATGCTTGGGAGTATCAAGAAAAAGTAGTGGGTTATTTTTTGCTTCTTTTATAGGGTAGCAATCCTTACCTAAGAAAGAATCGTCCTGAGCATTGATAATCAGAGTAGGGATTTTTATCCGGTGTAAAAACTGAAGACTGCTGCATTGTGCATAATAATCCAAGGCATCTTTGAATCCATGAGCCTTGCTGGTATAAATATCATCAAAATCTTTTAGGTTCCCAATGTTGTTTATTTCTTCTATGGATATTAATTCTGGGAATTTCTGCCGTTTTAAATACAATTTCTCCACGAGATGCTTTTTAAACCTTCTGGCATAAAGTGTATTTTTAAGTTTTAGCAATTGAATTAGAGAATCGTGCAAACTACACGGCACGGATACGGTTACAGCCCCTTTTATTTGACTGGCCACAGCTCCTTCACCCAGATATTTTAGCGTTAGATTTCCTCCTAGGCTGAATCCTTTAATATAAATACTGCTATATTTCCGGGTAGAAATGATATGTTGTATTACCTCCTTGAGATCTTCTGTAGCTCCGGAATGATAGGACCTGAATAAACGATTGGTTTCTCCGCTGCATCCTCTGAAATTAACCGCACAACTATCTAGCCCATTGGAATTAAAATGCTTGGCGCTTCCGGTTATATATGGGCGCTGCCCATGTCCTTCAAGACCATGTAAAAGAAGTACCACAATATTACTGGGCGTAACAGAAAAACTCCAGTCAAGGTCTATAAAGTCTCCATCCTCAAGTTCCAGACGCTCCCTTTTTTGGTTAAGGTTGGTAACCTTTCTAATTAATCCGGAATAAATAGTAGATATATGACCATTTTTAAAGGGGATGGGAGGGTTGTAATCAGATTTAACCAATGGCATTAGTAAAGTACATGGTCTTTAGGTTTAACTGGATCGGGAAGGTTATCTTCATCCAGCATATCACGCAAATCAATTTCAATTGTTCGGCATAAGGCGCTCATAGGGACATCATTTATTCGGCCTTCAAAGGGATCTTCACTATTATCCCCCACTTTCTCCATTGTAATAAATATCCATGAGATTAGAACTGAAAACGGAATCATCAAAAATACGTACCAGGCTTTCATAGAATCAAATGACATTAAGGTGTCATCCTCAAATACGTCGAGTAGGCCAAAAGGTAAAACCAATATAAATATCCAGGTAAAAACCCTTGAAAAATAGCCGTATTGTCTCGGAAAAGGAGTGTTTTTTATTCGTTCACTTTTACCCTGAAGATTATAGAGTTCTTCTAAAACAGATTGCATCTGATCTTCCTGGAAACCATCAATAACATCTTTTTCTTTTAGAGCAACAATATCCATGGCCTGGTTTTTAACCAAATGTGTGGCCGGGTTTATCCTTTTTTTAAGGTCAATAAACTCTTTTTTATTAACGTATTTAAAAGCCTCATTACAAGATGGGTTTCGCTCTCCATGCTTTTCAAACATTCTTTCAACTGATCTATCCTCTTTTAAGGACCATGGTTTTGGTTGCCTGAGTTGCACCCTAAGTGCGTTTATCCATCCAATATGTCTATAAATTAATTGTGCTTGCATCTTTTTGTCGAATGCCTTATCCTCAGTGCGTACAAAACTTAATACCTGAATACTCCAGGTTCTGCTGTAATTTACTATACCACCCCAAATTTTTCGACCTTCCCAAAAACGATCATAGCTTTGAGAATTCTTGAATCCAATATAAAATGCAACAGCAATACCAATAACACTTATTGGTTGAAACGGGATATCTATAAAATTCCATCCTAGAAAATGATATACAAAAAAAATGAAGCTTGCATATAAGCTAAAAAAGATAAGGTTTTTCCATGCATATCTTAGAATAACCCCCCAGCCAATATTTCTTTTTACATACATATATCGATGCTAATTTTTTAATTCTTACTTTGAATAAATATCTAAGAATGCAATTTGTTCTTCAATTGCCGCTTTAAATTCAGATTTAAGATTTTTTACAAGCTCTGCAACAGTAAGCACATTTTCTACAGTAGCTACTCCCTGACCTGCAGACCAAATTGTCTTCCAAGCTTTAGCTTCCGTATCTAATTCCTTTCCAAAGTCAACTTTAACATCCTTTTTTAAATCTTCTTCTGTAATTCCGGCTGCTGCAAGACTGGCTCCCAGAAAATTAGCATGTACGCCAGATATGGCCGCAGTGTAGGTTATATCACTGGCCCCTGCCTTTATGATCATCTGCCGGTATTCCTCCGGGGCTTTGCTTTCAAGAGTGTTAATAAATCTGGTGCCCATATAAGCCAGATCTGCGCCCATTTGTAAGGCCGAAGCAATATCCCTGCCGGTACTTATGCAACCAGAAAGGATAATGGTTTTGTCGTAGAACTTTTTAATTTCTGCCACAAGGGTCATAGGATTAATCGTACCTGCATGACCCCCTGCCCCTGCAGCAACTAATATTAGCCCATCTACGCCGGCTGAAGCCGCCTTTTCTGCATGCCTTTTTTTGATTATATCGTGAAAAACTAACCCGCCGTAACTGTGCACGGCATCAACTACTTGCGACACTGCTCCCAAAGAGGTAATAATTATAGGAACTTTATGTTTAATGCATAGTTTCAGATCTGCTTCCAGTCTTGGGTTTGTAGGATGAACAATCAGGTTTACACCAAATGGCGCCGCTTTAACTCCCGTTTTTTCTTCATAAGCATCTAATTCGGATTTTATTTGAATTAACCATTCTTCAAATCCGTCACTTGTCCGTTGGTTAAGGGCAGGAAAAGTTCCTATAATTCCATTTTTGCAACATTCAATGACCAATTGAGGACCAGAGATTAGAAACATGGGGGCAGCGATAGCAGGTAAAGAAAGCTCTTTAATAAATGAGGGTTTGTTAGCCATAGTTATATTTTGTGATCTTAAAAATAGGTATAAATTCTTAGTCAATGCAAGCCCGGGGATATCAAACCATTTATTTTTTTAAGACTCTTATGCATCCGTCGTAAAGCAATATATTTTTATTTCTAATGGATTGTGAAATTCTTAGGAGTCATTTGATTGTTAAAAAGCATTTTGTATAATATCCTCGTCATAATATTAAGTGTCTGAGCTATGGTCATTCATGATTAAAAAAGTTCAAAGAATTAAAGAAAAAATAAGCTGGGTATAAATATCCTATAAATACAAAGGATACAACTATTTAATTGGTGATTTTCCCTGGTTTTGGCTTTTTGCTTACCAGGTAAACTCCTAACAAAACCAGACATGCTGCAGCTATTTTAACGGTGGTGAGTTTGTCTCTGCCACTTAGTACGGCAAAAAGTATACCAATTACAGGTTGTACATATACAAATGCACTTACTGTAGATGCTTTTAATTGAGTTAATGCAAATACATTAAACAAATAAGCGCAAAAAGTTGTTCCTATCACTACAAATGCCATTTTCCAGATGGCTTCAAATGGCAGGGTTGACCATGAAACTTCTAAAAATTCCGGAAGAGCAACGGGTAAATTATAAAAGATACCAATCAGGAACATCCACTTTAAAAGTGTAATGGGATGGTATTTTTCAAGCAATTTCTTTACAAGAATGAGATATAGCCCAAAAAATAAAGAATTCAGCAAAAAGAGGGTATTGCCTAAAGGAATATTTGATGCGTCTTGTCTAATTTCATTACCATAAAGAACAAGAAAAAGGGCTCCTGTAAGACCAATCACTATACCGACTATTTTTAGTGCTCTAATTTTTTCTTTAATTAGAAAAAAAGATAATATAACGACTATTATTGGGGTGGTAGTTACAAGAACAGCACTGTTTATAGGAGTGGATAAATCCAAACCTTTAAAAAATGCCAGCATATTAATCGCCATGCCAAAGAGTGAACACAACATTACACGACCCCAGTCCTTCCGTTCAATTTTTTCTTTTGGCCCCAAAAAGGAAATACTCCAAAACAAAATGGAGGCTCCTAATACCCTAAGCATTATAAAACCGAAAGGTGTAATATACGTAGGCATCACACCTTTAGCAATAGTATGGTTTAATCCATAAATTGTTGTGGCGCCCAGGGCGGCTAATATGGCGAGAGTTCGCTTACTCAAGAATGAATAGTTTCTTGGGCAGCAGAAATCACTTTTTCACTATTCCCAATAAATATTTGATCGTTAACCAAAATAACAGGTCTTTTTAAGAATGTGTAATGCTCCAATATCAACGCCTCATAGTCCTTTTCTTCAAGTTGCTTGTCTTTTAATTGGCGTTCACTAAATAGACGAGCTCTTTTGCTAAACAAGGCTTCGTAACTACCTGCTAAATTTCGCATTCCTGTCAGTTGCTCAGGGGTAATTGGATCTGATTTAATATCCTGTAGCTCAATATTTACAAGAGGTTTTAGTTCATTTAAAATACGCTTGCAGGTATCACAACTACTTAAATAATAAATTTTCTTCATGACTATTTTTAATTGAATTCAAAATTATAATAACTATCACTAATTATTTTTAATTGAATATGCTATTTTTAATATTTGTTAAGGCCTTGTTACTAATCGCAAAATAAGCACGTATTGGAAAAAATATTTGACATTACAATTCAAAACAGGAAGATACTATACAAAATATTAAAACGAACTCCTCCTGAACTTCTATTTAAAATTCCGGAAGGCTATCGCAATAATATTTGGTGGAATATAGCTCATGTTGTTGCGACCCAACAAATACTTGTTTACAAATTTAGCAATCTCCCTGCGCGTATTGACGATTCTCTAGTTCGAAAATTCAGAAAAGGGACCTTGCCCGATATTAGTCCTGCAGATGAAGAGATAGATCATATTGCTGCTTTTTTGCTTTCCACGGCAGAATGGGCTCAGGAGGATTATGAAAATGGTGTATTCAAAGAGTACAATGAATATAAGACCAGTACCAAGGTGATATTGCGCAATGTTGAAGACGCTTTGGCTTTTAATCTATATCATGAAGGCTTGCACCTTGGGGTTATACTTTCTTTGGAAAAAATTCTGCTAAAAGAAGGGGCGTTCTAGGTTTTGATGTTTCCCGATAAAAATTTTTGGATGTCCTTATAAGGAAGAGTGAGTTCTATTGGACCATCGGCATAGGAGGCCACTTCATATTGATTGTACAATAATTTGAGCCCTTTCTCAGTAAAACCAATATTTTCGGGCAAATAAAAATGATCTTTCTCAAACATAAAGCCCGTACTGTTGATGGGCTTATTTACCGGAATATCCTGCTGTAATCTAAATTGGGCTTCAGCGTACCGTTCAAAACCTTCCTTATCCTCAAATAGCTCCCAATCATCCATTTCCTTCCCTCTTTTTTTACTAAAGTTTAAAAAATTTGTTGATCCATAGCCATGGGCACCACCAGTAAACAAATAAGACTGTAGTTCAATAGTTAGGAATTCATTATCTTCATACGTAACCATCCCATTTATTTTTGCCTGCCATCCAATAGTTTCATCAGGATAGATCTTTTTTAATTCAAAATAACCATTTGTAAACGACTCAATAGCTTCCTCAATAGTTTCTGCATTAATTTCATCATCAAAAGTTAATTTAGAAATAACTTCTTCCTGTAAAGTGCGATTAATGGATTTGGCCAGTTTGCCATTACTCACAGCATTCGGGACTTCAATATAAACTTCCGGGCATTCCTTACATTTAGTATTCGCCAGAGTTAAGGCTTCAAAAGTAATATTACCGCTGTCCTGACAGCTAACAATAATAGCTAGAAAAAAAAGGCAGGTTAGTATACGCTTCATTGAGTTGAATTTGGATCTATTGCAAAACTAAGGATTCATTGGTTTCTCCAAAAGATAACAATACATTTGTGAACATAAATGTGTAATATGAGTGATAAAAAATTGAGATTTAACAGCAAGGTAATACATGGGGGACAAGAGCCAGACAAGGCTTATGGTGCTGTGATGCCCCCTATTTATCAGACATCTACCTATGCTCAGTCTAGTCCGGGCGAGCATATGGGGTATGAATATTCCCGCAGTGCCAACCCAACAAGGAGTGCATTGGAAAAGGCACTTGCCAGTATTGAAAATGGGAATTTTGGATTGGCATTCGCCAGCGGATTAGCAGCCATGGATGCCGTTATTAAACTATTAGGGCCTGGTGATGAAGTGATTTCAACGAATGATCTTTACGGTGGAAGCTATCGTCTTTTCCGACAGATCTTTGAAAAGTATGGAATCAAATTTCATTTCATAGGTATGCAGGAAGTATCTGAGGTTGCTACATATATTAATTCAAATACGAAACTAATTTGGGTTGAGACTCCAACAAATCCAATGATGAATATTATTGACCTTAAGGCGATTTCAGAATTGGCCAAAAGTAATAAGTTGCTTATGGCGGTAGATAACACTTTCGCAACACCATATTTGCAACAACCTCTGGACTTAGGGGCCGACATAGTCATGCATTCTGCTACTAAATATCTTGGCGGGCATAGTGACGTGGTTGTGGGAGCCTTAGTTGTAAAGGATGAGGTATTGGCAGAGAAATTATATTTCATTCAGAATGCCAGCGGTGCTGTTTGTGGTCCTATGGATAGTTTTTTGGTGCTTAGAGGAATTAAAACATTACATGTAAGAATGCAGCGGCACTGTGAAAATGGGAAACACATTGCCGAGTATTTGCTTGCGCACCCTAAAATAGAAAAAGTATACTGGCCTGGCTTTAAGGATCATCCCAATCATGATGTTGCCACAAAACAAATGAAAGCATATGGCGGAATGATATCCTTTGTACCCAAAGGAAGTAGTTTTAATGATGCCATTGCCATTGTCGAAAAGCTAAAGGTTTTCACACTTGCAGAATCATTAGGAGGAGTTGAGAGTTTAGCGGGTCATCCGGCAAGTATGACTCATGCCAGTATTCCTAAAAAAGAACGGGAAAAAAGCGGGGTAGTTGATTCACTTATTCGACTGAGTGTAGGAATTGAAGATGTCCAGGATCTTATTTCTGACCTGGAACAGGCAATCGGATAATTTTTATCATATTTTTAAAAAAAGCTACTTTAAATTGAAGAAAAGATATAATTTTGCGCTTGAATTTTTAATTCAATAATAATCAGTGCTAATCAATTTAAATATGAACACAACTATTGAAACATTTATGGACGAGGTAAGGACCCGAAATGGTCATGAACCGGAGTTCATTCAAGCAGTACAGGAAGTAGCTGATACGGTAATTCCTTACATAGTCCAACATGAAATCTATTACGGTAAAAACATATTGTTGAGAATGGTGGAACCGGAGCGACTGATTTCCTTTAGAGTATCCTGGGTAGATGATGACGGTGAGATACATGTAAACCGGGGATATCGCGTACAAATGAACTCGGCAATAGGTCCTTATAAAGGAGGACTTCGTTTTCACCCGTCAGTTAATGCGAGTATTCTTAAATTTCTGGCTTTTGAACAGGTATTCAAAAATAGTTTAACTACCCTTCCAATGGGAGGAGGAAAAGGCGGTTCTGATTTTGATCCTAAAGGAAAATCTGACGATGAAGTAATGCGATTTTGCCATGCTTTTATGGCAGAATTATGTAGGCATATAGGACCTAACACAGATGTTCCTGCCGGGGATATTGGAGTGGGAGCAAGGGAAATTGGGTTTCTTTTTGGGATGTATAAGAAGATAAGAAATGAGTTCACCGGTGTTCTTACAGGCAAGGGATTATCATGGGGCGGATCTAAAATTCGTCCTGAGGCAACCGGATATGGTACGGTATATTTTGCCCAAAGTATGTTAAAGATAAAGAATGAGGAAATTCAAGGGAAAACGATTGTTGTTTCAGGATCTGGAAATGTTGCTCAATATGCGGCGGAAAAGATTTTACAATTGGGTGGAAAAGTTTTAACATTATCTGATTCAGGAGGATATATTTATGATAAGGATGGGATTGACAATGATAAATTGACTTTTATTATGGATCTCAAGAATAATAAACGTGGCAGAATATCTGAATATGTGAAAAAATATAAATCTGCAACATATCATGAAGGTAAACGACCATGGTCAGTGAAATGTGATATTGCTCTGCCATGTGCTACTCAAAATGAATTAGATGGAAATGATGCTAAAGAATTAATTGCTAACGGCTGTATTTGCATTGCTGAAGGGGCTAATATGCCTTCTACTCCGGAAGCAATCCACACTTTTCATGATGCAAGAGTCTTATTTGCACCGGGTAAGGCTTCTAATGCTGGTGGTGTGGCCACTTCGGGCTTGGAGATGTCTCAGAACTCTTTAAGAATTAGCTGGACCAGAGAAGAAGTAGATGAAAGGTTACGTGGAATTATGGAAGATATTCACGATTCCTGTATTGAATATGGAGTAGAAGATGACGGATATTGCAATTATGTAAAAGGGGCTAATATTGCGGGCTTTGTTAAGGTTGCAGATGCAATGCTCGCACAAGGTGTGATCTAAATAATAATAATTAGGTGGTTGGCAATTATTGAAACTAAATCTTTCACAAAATTGAAAGTTCAGTTCCCGTAATTGCCAATCTTATTTTATTGTTAATTCAACCTATCTTTGCTTTATTCTAAGCGCAATAGATGCAAATTACTACAAAAGCTTTAATTCTATCTTCTTTAAAGTATGGAGACACAAGTTTAATTGTTAAAGCATTTACCTGCTCAGATGGATTAAAATCGTATCTTCTTAAGGGAATCTTAGCCTCCAAAAAAGGTAAATTAAAAACCGCCTACTTTCAACCACTAACGCAACTGGAAATAGTTGTGAATCATAAAAATAAAGGGACGCTGGAAAGGCTTATTGACGCTAAAATCAATTATCCATACCAAACTGCCCATACAGATATTGCTAAAAATGCAATGATCTTATTTTTGGCCGAGATGCTGGTCAACAGCATTTTTGAAGAAGAGCAAAATAAAGATTTATTCAATTTTCTGGAAGTATCACTTCAATGGCTGGACACACATGATAGCATAAGCAATTTTCATTTATTTTTTCTATTAGGATTGTCAAAATATTTAGGGTTTTATCCAGACACCGGGAAAATGAACTACCCGTATTTCGATTTGGTGGAAGGTGCGTTTATTGAATTACCTGGCATAAATCCAATTCTCAAAGAGGAAGCGCTTTATTTCTTTAAAATATTTTTAGGCATAAATTTTGATACAATTCATACAGTCAGGATGGGCAAAAAAACCAGGCAAGAACTATTACAATCGCTTGTACTCTATTTTGAAGTACATTTGCACGGATTTAAAAAACCCAGATCACTTGCTATTTTGAATGAAGTTTTTAGCTAAAATGCATAGGGGAATCTTTCTTGTTATACTTCTTTTCATTAACGTTATATCCGGTCAGGAAATAACGATTATTGATATAGAAACACAGGAACCGGTGATTAATGCAGTTCTTTACAATAATGATAAGTCAAAGACTGCCTTGACCGATTTTGATGGAAAATGTGATATATCTGTTTTTAACAATAATGAGCGTATTACAGTAAGGCATCTTAGTTATCAGACCAAAAGATCCACTAAGCAGTTACTTTTAAGGAGGGGAGGCAGGGTTTATCTTAGTTTAAAGCGAGAACAGCTTGATGAAGTGGTGATGTCTATTTCCAAATGGGAACAGCAAAAAAAGGACATACCACAAAAAATAGTTTCAATTAATGCACAGGCAATAGCATTTACAAATCCACAGACTTCAGCAGATCTTTTACAAAACAGCGGGAAAATTTTTGTCCAGAAAAGCCAGATGGGCGGCGGAAGCCCTATGATTCGAGGTTTTGCAACAAACAGACTTGTATTGTCAGTTGATGGGGTGCGTATGAATAATGCCATTTTTAGGGGTGGAAATATTCAGAATATTATATCAATAGACCCTTTTGCCATTAAGAATACCGAAGTGGTTTTTGGTCCTGGCTCAGTAATATATGGAAGTGATGCCATTGGTGGAGTTATGAATTTCATTACCAATAAGTCACAATTTTCAACCACTGATAGTCTGGATATTTCAGGAAATATGAACTATCGATATGCTTCGGCGAATGAGGAAAATACGGGACATTTCGATATAAACCTGGGGTTGGATAAATGGGCTTTTTTAACCAGTGCTTCGTATAATAATTTCAATGATTTAAAAATGGGTCAACATGGTCCGGATTCTTATCTCAGAAAACAATATGTAAAAAGATTGAATGGACTCGATGTATTGGTTGAAAATGAAAATCCCCGTATCCAAATCCCAACAGGGTATGATCAGATTAATCTTATGCAAAAGATATCCTACAGGCCAAATAATAATTGGAGTTATGATTTAGGACTTTTTTATTCTAGTACTTCAGATTATTCCAGATACGACAGATTAATAAGACCAAACAGTAGTGGAGCCGGATTACGTTCCGCAGAATGGTTTTACGGACCACAAAAGTGGTTTATGGGAAATTTACAGGTCTATAAAAAAGGTAAGGGAAAGTTTTATGATGGATTGAGAATTACAACGGCTTTTCAAAATTTTAAGGAAAGCAGAAATGACAGACAATTTCAGGACTCTATACGCTATACAACAAATGAAAATATAGATGCACTTTCCTTAAATGTTGATTTTGAAAATAAAAAAATTGGAAATTTAAGATTGTATTATGGGGCTGAATATATTTTTAATGAGGTGGGATCTGCTGGACTACAAACCAATATTGAAACCGCATTTGTTGAAGCCGCCCAGTCCAGGTATCCCGATGGTTCTACCTGGCAGACTCTGGCAGCTTATGTGAATAGTGAATTGAAAGCTAAACCAAATTTTACATGGTTGGCAGGGATTCGCTACAGCCATGTCTGGCTTAATGCAGATTTTGATACAACTTTCTATCCTTTTCCTTTTGATAATTCAGATTTGGATAATGGTGCCTTGACCGGAAACATTGGATTTAGCTGGTTTCCTAAGGCAGATTTGCAGTTCACGCTTAACGGAGGGACTGGTTTTAGAGCTCCGAATATTGATGATATAGGTAAGGTGTTTGATTCTGAACCAGGGTCGGTGGTAGTGCCAAACCCTAATTTGAAACCGGAATATGCCTATAATGCAGAATTAGGAGTTCAGAAGAATTTTAAAGATAAAGTGGTGCTAAAAGGTGCTGCATATTATACCTACCTGAAAGATGCGCTCGTTCGTAGAGATTATCTGTTTAACGGGGAAGAAGAAATCATTTATAATGGGGAATTAAGTAATGTACAGGCCATTCAGAATGCTTCTAATGCATATGTGTATGGCTTCGAATTTGGTTTGGAGGCATTCCTGTCAGATAATTTCTCCATATTATCAAACCTCACTTTAACTGAAGGAATGGAAGAGGACGAAAATGGGAATGACACTCCAGCAAGGCACGTGCCACCAACTTTTGGCGATTTTCACCTTATTTGGAGGAACCAAAGGTTGAAAACAGATCTTTTCCTGAATTACAATGGTCAAATATCGTTTAATGACCTCGCGATTTCAGAAATAAATAAAAGTTATATCTATGCCATAGACGCAGACGGAAATCCTTATTCACCTTCCTGGTATACTTTAAATTTAAGGTCTCAGTATCAAATTGCCAATCCTTTGAAACTAACATTTGCTATTGAGAATATTACCAATCAAAGATATCGCCCGTATTCATCCGGAATTGCTGCAGCAGGAATTAATTTTGTTCTGGGATTAAGTTTTCGTTTTTGAAATTATAAAAAGGCCGATTAATTAATTTAAAAACTATTTTATACTTCTACATTATTGTCACGGATATACCTTGTCATTGCTTTTAGAAGCCCCGGGAATCAATAAAAAATCTGATATATTTATTACAGAATGACATTTTTGAGAAAGGCCCATAATTTCATTCTAATTCCTTAATTTTGCAGCCTTAAATTGTATCAAAGGAAACCGGTTGTATGAAATTTGCGGAATATAAGGGATTAGATTTATCTGAGGTTGGGGAAGAAATGCTTCAATTTTGGAAAGCCCAGCATATTTTTGAAAAAAGTATCACCACAAGAGAAGGGCAGGAAACGTATGTTTTTTATGAAGGACCACCGTCTGCAAATGGAATGCCCGGAATCCATCACGTCATGGCCAGGACGATAAAGGATATATTCCCCAGATACAAGACAATGAAGGGTTTTCAGGTAAAGCGAAAAGCGGGCTGGGATACACATGGTTTGCCTATTGAATTGGGCGTAGAAAAAGAACTGGGAATAACTAAAGAGGATATAGGGGTAAAGATTTCCGTAGAAGAATACAATGAGGCCTGTAAAAAAGCGGTAATGCGGTATACAGATGCCTGGAATGATCTTACGGAAAAAATGGGTTATTGGGTAGACATGGATGACCCTTATATTACCTACAAGCCCAAATACATGGAAACCGTTTGGTGGCTATTAAAACAGATTTACGATAAAGGACTTATTTATAAGGGATACACCATTCAACCCTATTCTCCAAAGGCAGGTACAGGCTTAAGTTCTCATGAATTGAATATGCCCGGCACTTATCAGGACATAACCGATACAACTGTAACCGCTCAATTTAAAATTATAAATAGTTCATTGCCCCAATTTCTGGAGCCGTTTAAAGACGAACTCTATTTCCTTGCATGGACAACTACACCGTGGACACTTCCATCAAATACTGCCCTTACCGTTGGACCAAAAATTGAATACGCCTGGGTAAAAACATACAATCAATATACTTATAAACCAATTACAGTTATTCTTGCAAAAAACCTCGTAGGCCAGCAATTTGCCGGTAAATTTATGAAGGTTGAAAATGAGGCAGAACTGTTATCTTTTTCTAAGGAAGATAAAAAAATCCCGTACTTCATACAGGGATCCTGTATTGGTGAAGAATTAACAGGAATAAAATACGAGCAGCTAATCGGGTATGCAAAGCCCTGCATGAATCCTGAAAATGCCTTCAGGGTAATAGCAGGCGATTTTGTAACTACGGAAGATGGTACAGGGATAGTACATACTGCACCCACTTTTGGGGCAGACGATATGCAGGTGGCACAAAAAGCAGACCCACCGGTGCCTCCATTGTTGGTATTGGATGAAAATGAGAATGCTGTTCCGCTAGTAGATTTACAAGGCAGATTTCGAAAAGAAATGGGAGATCTGGCAGGCAAATATGTCAAAAATGAATACTATGAAGATGGGGAAGCGCCGGAACGTTCTGTTGATGTTGAGATTGCCATTAGACTGAAGGAAGAGAACAAAGCATTTAAGGTTGAAAAATACGTACATAGCTATCCCAATTGTTGGCGTACTGATAAACCAATTTTATATTATCCAATGGATTCGTGGTTTATAAAAATCACCGATGTAAGGGAGCGCATGTATGAACTCAACCAAACCATAAATTGGAAGCCTAAAGCCACTGGGGAGGGAAGATTTGGGAATTGGCTTGCGAGCGCAAATGATTGGAATCTTTCAAGATCCAGATTTTGGGGAATACCATTGCCAATTTGGAGAACTGAGGATGGTAAACAAGAAATCATCATAGGCTCTGTGGAACAACTGAAAGAAGAAATAGCCAGATCTGTTGAAGCGGGTCTTATGAAATCTGAAACGTTCAGGGATTTTGAAGTAGGAAATATGAATGAAGAGAACTATGATAAAATAGATCTTCATAAAAATATTGTAGATCAGATTGTCCTGGTTTCAGATTCAGGAAAACCAATGAAACGGGAGAATGACCTTATTGATGTTTGGTTTGACAGTGGATCTATGCCCTATGCACAATGGCACTATCCCTTTGAAAATAAAGACCTTATTGATAAGCGCGAAACTTTTCCGGCAGATTTTATAGCAGAAGGTGTTGACCAGACCAGAGGTTGGTTTTATACATTGCATGCTATTGCAACAATAGTTTTTGATTCCGTGGCCTATAAAAATGTAGTCTCCAACGGACTGGTGCTTGACAAGGAAGGTAAAAAAATGTCGAAGCGGCTGGGAAATGCCGCAGATCCGTGGATGACGATAAAGGAATATGGCCCGGACGCAACGCGTTGGTATCTCATTTCAAA
>CAJQNH010000016.1 GCA_905479615.1 uncultured Eudoraea sp. | reverse complement strand
GTTGAATTCTTCTGAATTAGCTGAAATATCCTTTTTTATATTCTTTATGGTTGCAGTTACCCTATCCATGCTGATATTATCCGCGATTTGTACAAAAAGCTGAAATGAGTTATTGTTCCAATTATCAAATGAATTTTTTATCCATTCAGAAGTAGTTATATAATGTTTCC
This sequence comes from uncultured Eudoraea sp., assembly GCA_905479615.1. Classification (GTDB taxonomy): domain Bacteria; phylum Bacteroidota; class Bacteroidia; order Flavobacteriales; family Flavobacteriaceae; genus Eudoraea. The sequence goes on along the minus strand of CAJQNH010000016.1, from coordinate 16,048 downwards.
AAGGGGCAATAAATTCTAAATCATTAAACGAATTATTAAAAGGAATATCCTCATAGACACCGGAAACCATCATGTCATATTCGCTATTAACTTCTACAACTTTACCTATTGGATCTTCAGAACCGAAGAGTGCATTGGCGGTTGAAGCCGAGAGCATTATTGAGTTAATCTCCCGTAACCCGGCCTTTTCTCCTTTTAAGATTTTTAAATTTAGCATTTGGGGTGCAGCTTCCTGCATGAAACTGCCTGTTCTGGAAATACTGGTCTCCTTGTATTTCAGATATTGAGAATTATTCCAGGATGACATAACAATATGCCTGAAATTATCCATATGGCCTTCGCGTATAGCCATTTCCAGTGGTCTGGGAATCCATGGTCCAGTATCGGTATTTCCGTTAAGAGTCTGCGACTGAAATACCTGGGCAATCTGGGCATGGTTTTTAAAATAGTTATTGTAAGTAAGCTCATCAACTACCCAAAGGGCAATAATTAGTGTTACCGCCATACCCAGAGCAAGTCCGCCTATATTAATTGCGGAATAAGCTTTATTCTTGTGAAGATTTCTCCAGGCAATCTTAAAATAATTCTTTAACATGATTTGTGATTAATTGATGAATAAACTCGGGCAAAAAGGAATAAAACTATATCAAGGCGCCAACGGCCCTGTTCTTACTTTCAGTAACAATCTGACCATCAAAAAGATTTACGATGCGATGTGCAAAGTGGGAATCATGGTCTGAATGCGTTACCATAACAATGGTAGTACCTTCCTGATTGAGTTCTGTAAGGAGGTTCATTACTTCCAGGCCATTCTTGGAGTCGAGATTACCTGTTGGTTCATCGGCCAAAATAAGTTTTGGATTAGTTACAACTGCTCTTGAAATTGCTACCCTTTGTTGTTGCCCGCCCGATAATTGTTGTGGAAAATGTTTTGCCCTATGGGCAATTTTCATTCGTTCCAACACTGCCATAACCTTTTCGCGCCGTTCACTTTTACTCATCTTAAGATAAATAAGGGGTAACTCCACATTCTCAAAAACCGTTAATTCATCAATAAGGTTAAAGCTCTGAAATACAAATCCCAGGTTGCCTTTGCGCAATTGTGTACGTTGTCTTTCTTTTAGGCCGGCAACTTCGTGGCCGGCAAACTGATACCTGCCTTCCGTTGGGTTGTCTAACATGCCTACAATATTCAGTAAGGTGGATTTTCCGCAACCTGAAGGTCCCATAATTGCCACAAATTCACCTTCTTCTACATTAATGTTTACATTGTTCAAAGCAAGGGTTTCTACTTCTTCGGTTCTAAAACTCTTTTTTAAATTCTGGATTTGTATCATTTTTTGATTGTTTTTCAATATTTAATAAACATTGTGTTATTCTTCTTTACTATTCTGAAACATTTCAAGTTTCATTTGATATTGTCTTGAACAGAAAGTCTTTTTTTAAAGACTTCCCCAGAGTTCTTATGTTACATTTATTATCAATTTGATAAATTATTTTAGTACTACACGTTCTGCATCCCCAAAATTGTCATAATTACTGGTTATTACACTTTCTCCATTTTGCAGTCCCTCCAGGACTTCATAGTACCTTGAGTTCTGCTTCCCTATACGTATATCCCTTTTGATAGCTTCTCCCCCGTCAGGATTCACTACAAAAATCCATTGTCCTCCGGTGCTTTGAAAAAAACTGCCCTTGGGCAGGAGTAGTGCATCTGAGGATTCCCCCAGTTGTAATTTTATGTTATAACTCTGGCCTGTTCTTATCGTTTCCGGCTTCTCCCCACTGAAAACAAGGTCCACCTTAAATTTTCCATTGCGTACTTCGGGATATACTTTTCGCAATCTCAATGGGTATTCTTTTCCATTCCGCTCCAGAAGTGCTGTTAAATCCCTTATGACCCGGTCTATATAATGTTCATCTATGGTAGCCTCAATTTTATAATCGGTTAGTACATTAATCTGCCCAATACGTTCTCCCTGGGCAATGCTTTGACCTATTTCTGCGTCGAGAAACCCTAATTGACCATCGGCCGGGGCACGCACATTTAATTGGTCTATACGCTCATATACCATAGATAAAGTTTTTTGCATACGTGCCAAATCAGTGTCCAGCCCGGATAAAGAAGTTATTCGCAATTCATCATCCTGCTGCGTTTGTAATTTGATAATATCATACTGCCTTATTGAAAGCTCGTAATTTTCCTTAGAGGTAAGGTATTCCTCCTTTGATATCAATTCATCCTTGTACAAAGCCTCATTCTGTTCAAAATTTCTCTTTAAGCGACGCAACTCATATTCTGCCGTGGCCAAAGATTTTTTTCCTTCCACCTGTCTTGAGTCGAAAGCCAGTTTTGTAGAACGCAGGTCATTTTGCTTTAAAGCCAGATTACTTTCACTGGCTAATATTTGTTCATACAATCCCCTGTTCTCCAACTTTAAAATAATATCTCCCTTTTTTACCATTGCGCCTTCCTCAATCAACTTTTCAGTTACACGTCCTCCCTCATAGGCATCCATATAAATAGTTGCAATTGGTGCCACGTTACCATTAATGGTAATATAGTCGTCAAATTTGCCCTGCGTCACCTCAGCTATGGATAATTTTTCCTTATTGGTTCTAAAGGAGGATACCTGATTACTGAATATCAATTTCCATCCGGTAAAAAGCAATAGCAGGCCTAACGCAATGTAGCCGTAGTGTTTGGGCCGCAATCCTTTTTTCTTCTCCAGTTTTATGTCCATCTTATTCTAATTATTTTGATTGATATTAAATACAGGTAACCCATTATAGAAATCCAAAGTGCTTTTGTTTAAATAAAAGCGAAGTAATACCTGCAAATTTTCATTCTGGGCGGTAGCAAAAAGATTCTTCGCCTGTGTAAGATCAAGAACGCTAACGAGTCCTCTGTCATATCTTTTCTGAGCAATTGTAAATGCTAATTCCTGTGCCTGTACTTTTTTTGCGCTTTGAGCGATCTCCACTTGCAGTGAATTATAATCCTGTATGAGTTCTTGAATTGTAAGGTACAACTGCTGTTCCTGAAGGTCCAGGTTGTTATCGGCCCTGAGCAATTCTATTTTTTGTTGTTTTACCCTGGAGCGGGCAGACCATCCATTAAGTATGGGGATATTCAGTGAGAATCCAATATATTTTGATGCATTATTTTTAAGTTGTTCCCTGAATGGAATCACAATTCCGGCGTCATTGACAAATGTCTCAAAATAGCCCGTGCCGTACCCAGCGGCTAAAGACAGCCTTGGATAATAGCGTCCCCTAGCGGCGGCTAGCTGTTTTCTCGCAGCTGCGGCCCTTAGTTGTTGTGCCTTAATGAGGGGGATGAAACTCATGGCATTGTTAAAAATAGAATCTTGTTGGACTACCGTCACTCCACGTTCTGTAAATTGTTCTTCCTTTATAAATGGTTCAAGAAGAATGGAAGATTCTCCTATAAAATTCATTTCCTGTATAAGTTGTAATTGTGCTTTTTGAAAATTATTCTCGCTTTGTGTAAGGGCCAGTTCATCTGTCAATAAAAGGGATTCTGCCTCGTATAAATCTGCGCCTGCCTTTAACCCTAGTTCTACTTGTCTTTTGACAAGATCAAAATTATTTTGTGAGATTTGAAGTTGTTCCTGTGATATGACCAATAGGCCCTCAAAAAATTTGATGTCGTAATAGGCTTTCATGACCCTGAATGCCAATAAAAATTTTTGCTGTTCTACATCTTCAAGGGACGCGCCATAAATTAATTTTGATGCCCTGATCGTATTTATTTTCTGAAAACCCTGAAATAAATCTATAGTTGCGGTAAGGGAATAGTTGTTGGCAAAAAAATCAGAATTAACAAAAATGTTGCTGTTAGGATCCGCGGCACGCCCAAAACTTTGAAAATAATCTGTGTAGCCATTAACAGACGGTAACAAGTCCCGGATAGACTGTTTATAGGTCTCTTCATCTGAAAACTCTGTATACTCAAAATCGTTAAGGGACAGGTTATGCTCAATGGCATAAGAAACACATTCATCCAAAGACCATGCTTCCTGAGCAAATGCTGAAAATGAAAAAGCGTATAAAAATAAAACTAGTATGCTAAACTTTGAGTTCATATATTCTCGGTATACTCAGGTATAACCAGAGTTGTGCCAAATATATAACAGCCTTTTAATCAACTATATACAATAACTGTTGTAAAATATAATCATGCCAAACGTAAAATTATTATACAACAATTGTCCATTTTTTTTACACTTATATGCTAATTTGGTTTTGAAATTGTAATTTTGGATTCTAGATTTAAAATAAGAGCGCTTTGCAGGATGGTAAAATTTTGGTAATAGATGATAACAAAAGTGTTTTAAGCGCTCTGGATATTCTTTTGCAATTTGAATTCAAAAGTGTGAGTAGTATTTCCAATCCGAATCAAATTGCCTCCTTTCCTGGTTTAGAAAGTTATGATATTATTCTTCTTGACATGAATTTTTCTGCCGGAGTCAATACGGGAAACGAAGGACTATATTGGCTGAGGGAAATTAAAAAAATGGCGCCGGGTATTTCCGTAATCATGATGACAGCCTATGGAGCGGTGGATCTGGCGGTAAAAGCACTTAAAGAAGGGGCAACTGATTTCATCCTTAAACCCTGGAACAACGACAAATTACTTGCCACATTAAAAACTACCTACTCCCTAAGAAAATCACAGAAAGAAGTAAAACAGCTAAAGGAAAAAGAGAGCAATTTAAAGCAAGTCATCAATCAAACTAAAAATTATATTATTGGCAATTCCACCGCACTTAACAATGTATTGAACCTAGCTGGAAAAGTTGCTAAAACAAATGTCAATGTTTTAATTACTGGCGAAAATGGGACCGGAAAAGAATTAATTGCTCGCGAATTGCATCGGATTTCCCGCCGAAAGAATGAGGTTTTTATTGCTGTGGATATGGGTTCCATTTCCGAGTCTCTTTTTGAAAGCGAACTCTTTGGTCATGTCAAGGGGTCCTTTACCGACGCTAAGGAAGACAGGGTCGGCAAGTTTGAAGCTGCCCATGGAGGTACACTTTTCCTTGATGAAATCGGTAATCTATCCCTACAAACACAGGCCAAACTATTATCGGCCATACAAAATAAGCGTATTATCAGGGTAGGGTCCAATAAACCCATTACCGTGGACATTCGATTGATAAGCGCTACTAATTGTGATTTGGATAAAATGGTTTCCGATGGTCTTTTTAGAGAAGATTTATTATACCGAATTAATACCATCCGTATGGAAATCCCACCATTGAGGGAAAGGGAAAATGATGTTTTAATACTAGCTGATTTTTATTTGAACCGCTTTACTTCTAAATATGGTAAACCCGGATTACGGCTCAATCAAGCTGTCTATGACAAGTTTCTGGCCCACAAATGGCCGGGCAATATTAGAGAGCTGGTACATGCTATGGAACGTGCTGTTATTTTGGCCGAGGGTAACATCTTGAAACCAACGGATTTTCTGTTAAATGAAAAGATCAAAATATCAATCGATAATGGTCCGGATACCCTTGAGGAAATGGAACAACTTATGATCAGCAAGGCGCTGGAGCAACATGATGGTAATTTTAGTGCCGCCTCAGACCAGTTGGGTATTTCACGACAAACCTTATATAACAAATTGAAAAAAAGAAACCGTTGATGGTAAGCAGAAATATTTATTTGCAGTTGGTGGTAAGAATCTGCTTATTATGCTTTACCGCATTACTTGTAGCCTTTCTATTTTTTTCGGATTACATCATATTATCTGTTTTAATACTCTTGCTCCTGGTAGCTCAGACAGTTTCCTTGATTAGTTATACAAACCATACCAATCGCAAAATTGCTTATTTTTTTGATGCCATAAAAAATGAGGATTTCACCTTGCGGTTTCCTGAAAAGTTGAGTTTAAAGTCGCTGGAAGAACTAAACCATAGCCTTAACATGCTGAATACCATGATACAGGATATTCATATTAAAAAGCAAATACAGGAGCAGTATTATCAGGAAATCATCAAGCAGTCAGATATTGGAATTATGACCATAAATAAAAAAGGACATATCCTTTTTGCCAACGACAAAATTGAAGAACTTCTCACTTACAGGCCATTAAACCATATAAAACAATTAACCCAGGTAGATTCATCTCTCTATGAACTATTCTCCAAACTGCTACCCTTTGAACGGAAACTCGTTCAATTGTCTAATGAGCGAGAGAAAAAACAACTGGCCCTGAAATCCACTTCTTTAATTCTTAATAAGGAAGAATTACTTCTGGTAGTGGCACAGGATATTCATCAGGAACTGGATGAGAAAGAAACAGATTCCTGGGTGCGCTTAATCAGGGTGCTTACCCATGAGATCATGAACACCATTACCCCTATCACTTCAATATCCGAGTCTATCCTGAAATACTATAAGTCTGAAAATGAGCTCGTAAGTCTGCAAGATTTTAATAAAGATCATATTAAAAACACTGTCAGGGGACTTGAAGTCATCAAAGAGCAGGGAGGCGACTTAATGCTATTTGTGGAATCTTATAGAAGTTTTCTCAATTTACCCCCGCCAGACAAAGCTCTCGTGCCGGCCCAAAAAATAATGAATAAAGTGAAAGTCTTGCTGGAACAGGAAAGTAAAAATGGCAGCATAACCATAGAGACTATTATAAATCCGGAGGAGATAGAACTCTTTATTGATGAAAAACAAATTTCACAAGTGTTGGTTAATTTGGGTAAAAACGCAGCACAGTCTCTTGGGGAACAAGAAAACGGACTTATTAAAATAACAACAGGGACCAATTCAAAAGGAGTAAAATACGTAGAAGTGTGGGATAATGGCCCCGGCATATCTCCTGAATTAATAGATGAAATATTTGTTCCTTTCTTTACTACGAAAAAATCAGGGACTGGCATTGGGCTGAGCCTATCCAGACAAATTATGCATTTACATGGAGGCAACTTAATAGCGCATTCCGTGCAGCCTGAATATACCTCCTTTGTCTTATCTTTTTGACTGCAGTTATTTCTGCATATTAGCACTTTTCCGCGCATAGAAATCTCCTCCAAAGCATGAACCTTTATGAGAGGAAAAATCTTTAAAAGTGCCCTAATCAAATTCTTTTATATATTTAGGGCTTTAAGAGATAAACCGTTATGACCAAACGAATAGGAATTCTTATTATCTGTTGCCTTTGTTTGAGTGCCTGTCAAATGAAAAAAACCGACATAAGTGAGGCTTCGGTGATCAGGGGTTTTGATGAAATTGTCGCAGACGGTAAACTTAAGGTGTTGATTGCCTATAGTGCCACGAGTTACTTTTTGTATCGCGGCCAAACCATGGGGTATGAATATGAATTACTCAAGCGACTTGCCAAAAAATTAAACCTGGAATTAGAATTAAAAGTGTCCAGGAATCTCGATGAGATGTTGGATGAGCTTCAACATGGCAACATAGACCTTGTAGCTCACGGACTGGCAGTTACTCAGGAAAGAAAAGAGAAAGTTGCTTTTATAGATTATTTATACCTTACCAAGCAAGTGTTGGTGCAAAGAAAACCGGATAACTGGCGTAAACTAACTCTTGATAATATTAAAGAATCCATCATTCAGGATCCCATTGAGCTAATTGGTGACACGGTTAGTGTAAGAAAGAATTCCTCCTATTTAAAACGACTTTTGAATTTATCAAAGGAAATTGGAGGCGATATAGTTATAGATACCTTAGAGGGCGCAATTTCTACCGATGAAATCATTAAGCAGGTGGTAGATAAAAAAATAAAGTATACCGTAGCAGACGGGAATCTGGCAAAGATTAATGCTTCTCACAACCCTATTTTAGATGTGAGCGTGCCGGTAAGTTTTTCTCAGCGTATTGCGTGGGCCGTGAGATCAGATTCTCCTAAATTATTGGAGAAAATTAACAGCTGGATAGAGGAAGAGAAGAAGGGTTCAGACTATTATGTGATTTACAATAAGTATTTTGAAAATGAAAGGAACTTTAAACACCGGGTGAAAAGTGAATTTTATAGTTTAAATAAAAATCAGATCAGCGCTTACGATGCGCTAATAAAGGAACATGCAAAAGAACTGGGATGGGATTGGCGGCTTTTGGCTTCATTAGTATATCAGGAATCCCAGTTTCAACCTAATGACTCTTCCTGGGCAGGTGCTAAAGGCCTAATGCAAATAATGCCGGCCACTGCTGAGGAGCTTGGGGTTAAGGACCTGGGGGATCCCGGGGAAAGTTTACGCGGGGGGACGGCCTATCTGGGACAGCTTTACGGTAATTTTGAGATGATAGCGGATTCGGTACAAAGGATAAAATTTACAATGGCTTCCTATAATTGCGGATATCAACATGTAAAAGATGCTCAAAGCCTCGCCGAACTGGATGGCCTCGACAAGTACACCTGGGATGATAATGTAGATAAAATGATCCTGGCACTTAGTAATCCTCAACACTACAACCATGAGGCAGTTCAGTATGGATATGTAAGAGGTACAGAACCATATGATTATGTAATGCAGATATTTAACAGATATAACCGTTATGCCTCTATGGTAGATTAAAACGCCTGATTACGTTTATAGTATTCGTAATGAAGTAACAAGGGTATTCCTCAAGGAATCCTTAATTCCTTTAAATAATCAGTCTCTCTGTTTTCTTATTTGCTTAACTGATATAAATCATTTAATAAATCAAGTTCTCAGGTGATCTTTGTCCATTAATCAGATCCAATAGGTACATCCTTTATTAAATATTACATTTTAAAATACAGAATATGAAATCAGCACGTATTATTCCTGCCCTATTCGTAGTGGTTTTCCTCACAGGGTTTTTACAATACGCTCAGGAAACAAGTCCAACACCTGGTGCTAATGATGCAGAAAACCTGTCCCAACAGGCGGCTAACCCAGTTGCGGACCTTATGAGTTTTCCTTTTCAGAACAACCTGAATATAAACAACGGCCCTTTTAACCGTAATATCAATGTGTTGAATATTCAACCTGTGATCCCATTCAACCTAAAAAACGGGAATATCATTACTCGAACAATATTTCCTATTGTAAGTATCCCTGATTTTAGGAGTGAAACGGGTACTTATACTTCCGGTTTAAGTGATATTGTTTTTACCGCCTTTTATTCTCCAAAAAGCGAGATCATCTGGGGTATTGGCCCGGTCCTTGAAATACCCACAGGAGGAAGCACACGAGGTACTGAAAAATGGAGCATAGGGCCTTCCATGGTTGCTTTGATACAGCCCGGAGATTGGACCTTTGGGGCCTTGGCGAACAATGTCTGGTCTTTTGCCGGGGCTTCAGATCGGGAAAAAGTTAATCGTATGCTGTTAAATTTATTTATTGTTCGTCAGTTAGGTGATGGCTGGTATATAAACAGTGCTCCAATCATCACAGCCAATTGGGAGGCCAATTCCGGAGATCAGTGGGTGGTTCCTGTTGGAGCCGGAGGTGGTAAATTGTTTTTTCTTGGTGGAAAAATCCCCATAAATATTCAGACACAGTTCTATTATAACGTGGTCAAACCCGACTTTGGCCCGGAATGGCAGTGGCGTTTTCAGCTGCAAATACTTCTGCCAAAAACCATTTTTGCAGGAAAAGGATAAAATAATTATCCTTATATAACTCAGTGAATTAAAATATTTTACCTGGATTAATAGGTCAAAAAAATATTGTGAGTCTTAATAAATTGAGTGCAGTAACCAAAAATTTGAAATATCCATGAAACATGTTTCTAGTCGATATCTATATCTTTCATTATTCACATTTTTGCTAATCTCTTGTAAATCTGTCGGTCCTAAATATATCCCGGCAGATCAGTTTAATTTTAATACCTCTATCAGCCAGGCCTCCAACGAACAATTGTTAATGAACCTCGTTCGGTTACGGTACAATGAGCCCCCTGTATTCTTAAAAGTGAGCTCTGTTATTAATCAGTACACACGTGCAGGAGGGGTGGGCGTCCAGGGCGGACTAAATAATGCAATTCCAACAGGAGCTAATAGCGCAGTAGTAAATGGCAATCTGGCCTGGTCCAATACCCCCACAATTACTTATATTCCGGTAAGTGGCAGAGAGTTTTCAACCAACTTACTGGTACCTATCCCGCCGGCTTCCTTACTAAATATGATCCAATCTGGATGGCCCATAGATCTTGTGCTTCACATAGCTACCTTTACAATCAATGGATTGCGGGATGATATTGCCAGGCCGTCTGCCAGAAGAGAAGCTGATTCTGAATTTATTGAATTATTGGATCTTTGGAAAACACTAAGTACAGCTGGTATTCTTGGCACTACGAAAAATGAGCAAACCAAATTGATTTTCAGAAATAATTACCCTCCTGAATATAAGGATGATGTAAGTCGTTTTAAAGCCATATTAAACCTAGACCCCAAGCTTTCAGAGTATTTTATATCTTATGGCTCTATACAAGGGTCTTCTGACCAAATTACGACCTTGACCGGATCTATTTGGGAGATTATGCTCAACCTTGCCTGGCAATTCGAAGTCCCTCCAGAGCATGTTGCTTCGGGCCGAACAGATATGACCTTTCATTCTGTGAACAGGGAGGCACGGCCCCCACTTCAAATTTTATACTCAAAAGAAAAACCGGAAAGAGAATTTATCTCCGTGTATCAACATGAGTATTGGTTTTATATAGATCCTGATGACCGAAATACTAAAAGAAACTTTTCCTTTTTACAATTGCTGCTGAATCTGGCGGAAAGCACAACAGATTCAAAAGCACCAATAGTAACTGTCCCTACGAATTAGACTAATCCCTTATTCTTAATCGCAGGAACAAAGCCATTATACATAATCTTAATAATAAGTACCCCTTATTTGAAGTTTAGATCCCTTATTGGATTGATCAATATCCTATTCTTCATAATGATACAAATCGGCCAATTTGTAAATCAGAAAATTAATTATGTCCTCATCAGTTTCTCCATTGAGAAACATTCCAAAAGCGGAACCTGCTTGTTCCTCTTTAAAAAATTCCAAATCATCTGAGCCATACACACTAAAAGCATTCCAGGACTTAAGGCCTTCGAGTATCTCCCTGTGCGCAATATATCTTTTCCTTGCAAGTTCCAGCTTATTTCGGAAGCTCTTATTATTACGATTACCCATTTCGCCCTTTTGGGCGTTTAATGTTAGGTATTCCTGGTGAATACGAGTATCTGCTTCTTCTGCCTCCGATATTATCTTAAAATATGCCCGGGAAATTAAGGAATTGTACTTTTCCTCAAAAGCAGTATACTTAGCGGTTTCCAAAAAACTATCCCCTTCAAGTATTCCCGAATCTTCGGTGCTTGAATAATACTCTTTCGGGTCATTAGCCACCAAATACTCATCCTTTTTTAAAGATCTGTTCCAGGCTTCAGATTTTATGGTCTCCTTCCATATCTTACGGTATTCTCGCTTAAAGTTGGTTTGTGATGAGGTACAACCTTCAACTAAAAAAACTAAAAGAAGAATACTAAATACTGGAACAACGCTATGAACTCCTGCTTTTCTCATTATAAGGAAAATCTTATGTATGCAAGAGCAGATCTTTGAGAGTAGATGATAAAGAAAAGGGGAAGGCTAAAAACCTTTGGCAATATAAGAAAGAATTACCATCTCTCATATAAAAATTAAGCCAAGAAGACACATAAAATGGATTACTTACCCAATGCCTCAAATGATCCCGGCATTTCACAAAATGTGTGACCCGGGCAAGCTGCCACAATTCTAATAAGATAAGCGTAACCAATATTTGTCAGGCGGGTTGGAGTTTTGGTTTATTTACATAATACATTTTCATCATGCCCTTATTTTTAACTTTCATTTTGCCTCTGTATTCGCATTCAAATTCATCCTTTATCAATTCATAGGTGTTTTCAGAGATATTTATCCTGCCCGTCTCTGAATTCGTTTCCATCCGGGCAGCAACATTTACAGTATCTCCCCAAATATCATAGGCAAATTTTTGGGTGCCCACTACACCTGCTATGACGGGGCCTGTATTAATCCCAACGCGGATTTCATAGGGCATAATATTGTCTTGATCTTTAATTTTGACTTCTTCGGTGATCCGGACTATTTCAAAAGCAGCATGAACCATTCTGATTGCATGATCTTCCTTATTCAAATGAATTCCTCCGGTACACATGTACGCATCGCCCATGGTTTTGATTTTTTCCAATCCATGCTTCTCCATAACTCCATCAAACTTAGAAAAATAGTAATCTACACTTCTAACCAACCTTTCCGGACTTAAGTCTGCCGAGGAACGGGTAAAATCTTTAAAGTCTGTAAATAAAACTGTGACCGACTCAAATTTTTTGGCTTCTACATGACCCGTTTCTTTTAATTCCTGGGCTGTTTCTTTGGGAAGGATATTGAGTAATAGGGTGTCGGACCTGTTCTTTTCCTCCTCAATGATTGTATTGGTTTCCTTTACAAAACTATAGCGCCTGTAGAGAAAGAAAAGAAGCACAAAAATCAAAACCAGGGCCAATACCGTTGCATAAATTATAATCCTTTGCCTTTTGTCTTTTAAAAGCTGTATTTCCGATTCTTTATTGAGCAGATCAACTTCAGTTTGCTTTTGCGAAACTTGGAAATCTGCCTGTAAATTGGCCATTTCACGCACTTTTTCAATATTGTTTACACTGTCCCTGAATTTGATATAATTCTTGTAATAATTGAGAGATTTCGTAGAATTCCCTATCATTTCATAGACTTCTGAAAGTTGAAGACTTGCATCGCTGATCTCTTTTTTAAGTCCATATTCTTGTGCCAGTTCCAAGCTTCTCTCAGCATGGGTAAGTGCAGAATTAAGATCTTTCTGTTTTAGAGAAATATCGGACAAGTATGTCAGGTAGACTGTAATAGCAGAATAATCCCGATGTATTTCTAGTGCTGTAATAGCTTCCTGGAGATTTGACTTTGCCAGTTCATCTTTTCCCTGGATGGCATATACCATGCCCATATTTCCTATATTATAGGCAGTCCCAAGAGAGTTATTAATATTCTTAAAGATCTGAGCTGACTCGTCAAAATACAGCATTGCAGATTGGTATTTTTTATTGTTGAAATATTCGTCTCCCATGTTAACTAAGGCTCTCGCTAACCTTGAAGAATCATTTATCTTTCTTAATAATTGAATTCCTTTATTGTAGTAGATCTCGGCGCTGTTGGAGTTACCAGTTTTGGAATAAGTGTTTGCAATTGATATATTCAATGCACCAATTCCTATTTCATTGTCGTCGCGTATGGCATAATTCAGACTTTGAAAATAAGATTCAAGTGCCAGGGAATAATTTCCTTTATAAAGTAATGCGTTGCCCTTTTGTAAATATCCGGTGTGAAGAAAATTAAATAAAGAATCTGAAGAGGCTTTTTTGATCAGTAACTCAGAATATTCAAGTTTTAATTCAGGATTTTTCTCATTCTCTACAATATTACTCAGTATAGCGGCCTCGCCTCCCTGGTATTTTCCAGATTTGTATAATGTGATGAGACTATCCGCCAATTTCTGATTTTGACCGGAAACAAAATGGAAAGTAAAACACAGGAAGCATATTACAAAATTGGCTTTTACCTTAAAAGACATAATTATTGATTGCTAATTCATTTCCATTTTAGGATCAATAATAAATGTGTCCACTTTATCCTTTACGGTGAAATGTAACTTGTATTTTTGTATATCACCAGGTTTGCCATTTTTAAGAGTCCCAATTACTGTTCTTGTTTTAATTTTATCTGGTGATAAGGTTTTACCATCAAAAAAGTTAACATATTTTTTATCTGGATCATCATCACGTGGACCTGGTTCGTCAATTATTGCAGTGATATTGACTTCAACCGGTTCGTCACTGATAGATAGCGCATTCCAAATAACCAAGTCTCCCTTTCTTACATGGATTGTAAAATCTTCATTCGAAATGCCCTTGGGTTGATTAAAATTAGCATACTCATCTATGCTGTTTTTTGTAATATTAGCGGTGTCCACATAAAGTGTAACTACATGCATTTGGTTCTTACAAGACATAAGGCTCACAACTACGATTAAAATTAAAATTAGATTCGTTGTTTTCATAATAGTGTTCTTTTAATGATTAGTTAGGTGAAAATTATTCAGTATTCTGTTCAGATCTCAAAGTACCTGAATTGGGGGAACTATTGTGATTACTTTTCCAATTTCAACGGCCTTTTATTACAAGGATCAAAACCCATTTTTAAGATAATGAATTTAAGTAACTTAGTAAAACTATCATGGGTGAAACTGCACTTTTATTGTCCGAAAGTAGTATTTTTCTTATCCAACGAACTTCTGATTTTCATACAATTAGATTTAATATTTCTTTCAAAAGTTCGGCTGCGTCCTATCAAACCTCTATTTCTCGCCCCTGAACAGCCAGTTCAATAGGGAAATCATAGGTATGTGTACTTATAAATTTTTCGAATTTTTGGGATCTGTCTGTATCCGTTTGCGCAGGGTCGTGATGGAACATTACTAAACGCTTGGCCCTGGCTCTCTCAGATAATTCCGCAGCAATTTCCATTGAACAATGACCCCACCCCACTTTGCTTTTATACTCCTCCGGGCTGTATTGGGAATCGTGTACAAGCAAATCTGTATTGTTGCAGAGATCAAACCCGGAGATCCAATTATCTTCCTTAAATAAATGTGGGTTACTCAATATGGGTTCATGATCGGGAATATAAGTAACCGATTTAGATCCAAATTGAATTCTATAACCAACGGTTGGGCCGGGATGACAAACAAATTTAGAAGTGACTATAAACTTCCCAAGCTTAAATGGTTTGTTTGGCAATTCGTGTATCACCAATTTACTGGGGATATCCCTAAGCGTTACCGGAAAAAGAGGAGGGGACAAAAATCTGTTCAACCTATCTTTTAAAGGATAGGAACTGCCGCCAGGCCCCCAAATATGTATCTCTTTGTTCGGATCAAAAATGGGTTTGAAAAAACCCAATCCCTGAATATGATCCATATGCAAGTGGGTTAACAGGATGTCTATCCGGTCTGAGGTATAATAGCTGTCAAAATCTATATTCAAAATCCCCGTACCGGCATCCAGGATAAGCCTTTCGTTCTCCTCTATAATTTCAATACAGGAGGTATTGCCTCCAAGTTTTTGTGTCTCTTTAGAGGAAGTCGGATATGCCCCGCGGGTTCCATGTAGTTTAATTCTCATAGCTTGAGATCATTATCCCAAAAAATAGCTAAAGCCCCGGCAAACTCTTTAGATCTTCCAATGATAGGGATGGAAGTAACAGAGATTTTAAAGGATTTACCTTCGAAGTTTTTTATCCAGAAGGTCTTATGGGCAGGTACGTGTGAGTTTATAGTCTGTACAAGCGGAAGGTCTTCCGGTGGAATAGTATTTCCTTTTTTGTCATGCGGATAAAAATCGTTACCCCAGTCTCCAACTCTCATTTCCCCTGTATCCTGAAAACGCTTTCCCAGGATTTGTTCTGCAGGTTCGTTGTAAAATATCAGCGTCCCTTCAGGATCTACTATAAAAACCGGAACCGTAAGACAATCTGCCAATTGCCTGCTTAAAATAATTTCAATTTCATGTGCTGACATAGACAGACAAATTTTTCGGGAGAACTTTCTTAAATATATAAAAAATAAATCGATTTTGTTCTATATAGCGCGCTAGAATAGGCTGTACTTAGTAGTACCATTACTTGCGAGAAAGGAATCATTACAAGATAGTAATTTCATGATTTTACCACTAAGTATAAACCATAGAAAGTCTATGGGTTCTAAGTAAAGTGACTTATTATTAATTTATTGGCATATTATGGAAATTGAACAAAAGAGAAATTATTGAATATTTACAAGAGTCTTGGGATAAGAATATAAAAAAGCCCCGGATGTGGTCCAGGGCTTTTTACATTTTACTCTTCTATCTCTAATTAGACCCGGCTACACTTAACTCAGGTAAAAGAGAATGAAATTCCATCCCTTTAAAATTAGTGGCATCGAG